>NZ_JAGPXZ010001180.1:0-1202 GCF_018070305.1 Micromonospora sp. M51
AACTGGCGCAGCGTGAACGTCCGGTGCAGCGCTCCCGGCGCCAGCGCGGTGCAGACCGAGCGTTGGCGCCGGGTCGCGGTCAGCACGAGCGTCGCGTCGACCAGGTACTCGGGGCGCAGCACCCGGGTCCGGAACGCCGCCGGGTCCGCGCCGCTCTCGGTCGCGACCTCCATGGCGTACGGGTGCATGGCCAACCCGTCGATCGCGTCGGTGCCGGCGCTGGCCACCTCGACGGGTCGGTCGGTCAGCAGCCGACGGGCCAGGTACTCGGCCATTGGCGACCGGCACAGGTTGGCGTGGCAGACGAACAACACGCGATCAGGCATCGGTGCCCCTCTCATCGGTGCGGACGCGGGCGCGCACACCGCGAGGGCGGTGCGTCGACGCCGGTGGCCGCGCAAGGAGGGGTTGTCGGCATCGTACGCGGGCCGCACGCCCACCGGCTGTGCTGCCGCGCCGGCCGACGTCGATCCGCCGCGGACGGGGGTGAACCGGTGAAGATCGGCATCCTGTCGTACCACTTTCCGCCCGAGCCGGCGTTCATCCCTGGGAGCCTCGCCGAGGAGTTGGCCGCGCGGGGGCACGAGGTACGGGTCCTGACCGGCTTTCCGGACTACCCCGGCGGGCACGTCTATCCGGGCTGGCGGCAGCGGTGGTACCACGAGACGCACAGCCAACGGCTCAGTGTCCGACGGGTGCCCCGCTACCCCGGGGGCGCCGCGTCGGTCGGGGGCCGGATGGCCAGCTACCTCTCCTTCGCCGGCAGCGCGGGCCTGGTCGCCCGCCGGTTCCTCGGCGATATCGACGCGCTCTACGTCTTCCAGCTGCCGGCGACGACGTTCGCCGCCGCCGGGGTGCTCCGGTTGCTGGGCCGGGTGCCGGCGGTGCTGCACGTGCAGGACGTCTGGGCTCGCGACGGCGTCGACGAGCGGGGCGAGGGGCGCTGGGCGGCGCGGCTGGGCGCCACGATGACCCGGGTCTACCGGACCGCGGCGCGCATCGCGGTCGCCGCGCCGTCGATGCGGGACCTGGTGGTCGCCGCCGGCGCCGACCCGGACCGGGTCCGGATGGTGCTGAACTGGACCGACGAGCGGATCTTCCATCCGGCGACGCCCGGCGCGGCGGCCCGCCAACTGGTCCGCCGCGACGGTCGGTGCGTGGTGATGCACGCCGGGACCATCGGGGCGCGGCAGGGGTTGGAA
>NZ_JAGPXZ010001181.1:0-1201 GCF_018070305.1 Micromonospora sp. M51
GCGAGCTCGCCATGTCGCCGCCGAGCACATGGACATGTCCTTCCTGAATCTCGCGCGCGCCGGCGATCAGCGCGAGCTGCACGACCGGCCCGACCCGCGCCGCGCGCGGCGTCGCCCGCGCGGTCCGCTCCGCGCCTGGCGGTCCGGCCGCGCGACGGTACGCGAGCACCGCGAGTGCCGCGCCGGCCACCAGCAGCACCGGGTACAGCACGCCGAACCACTGTTGCCAGCGTCCGCAGCCGTCCACCGGGCAGAGCCCGTGCGCCAGCGGCACCCCCTCCAGCAGGCCACCCCGGATCCGGTCGGACCACGGTGGCTGCGGCCCGGTCTTGGTGCTGACCTCCCGGAACACCGACAACGAGTCCTCACCGGGCCCGGCCCGCAGGTTGTCGACGATCATCGGGGCCACCCCGACGACCGCCCCCGCCACCAGCAGCAGCCCGGACCAGCCGAGCAGCTCCCGCCGTACCGCCCAGAGCAGGGCCAGCCCGGCCACGGCGAGGTACGGCAGGATCAACCAGTCCGACCAGACCGACAGCCCGACGAGCAGCCCGAACAGCCCGATCGCGAGGCGTCGGCGGTGAACCGTGCCGACGGCCAGCCCCACGGTGATCAGCAGCATCAGCAGCACCGCCGGCTTCACCTCCGGCCGCCCACCGACGACGGTGAGCTGGTCGCGCACCACCCGTTCCGGCCCGAGCGCGAGCAGACCCACCACGAAGGCGGCGAACCACGGTGTGCAGAGCCGGCGGGTCAACCGGTGGATCAGATAGAGGAAGACCGCGTACAGCACGAGCATCGGCAGCCGCAGCACCGGCCAGCTCGGCCCGAACACCGCCACCAGGGGAGCGGCCAGGTACGACTCCAACACCCCCATGTAGTGCTGGCCGTAGAGGAAGATCGGGCGTTCCCGGCCCTGGGCGATGTGCAGCGCGGCGAGACCGAAGGTCGCCTCGTCGCTGTTCGACACCGGCACGGTGAAGAGCGTCAGAATCAGCCGGTAGACGACACCGGCGACCCCGAACAGCAGCGCGACGAGCGCCGGCCGGTCGAGTCGCGGACGCCATCGCCCGCGGTGCTGCTCTGGATGCGACACGACCAACGCCCCCGTCGTCGTCCCGACCGGAGTGTTTCACGTCCGGCCGGGCCGCCGAGGTGGATCGGCGCAGCCAGGGTTGGCGGGGCCGGTACGGCCGGGGCT
>NZ_JAGPXZ010001182.1:0-1196 GCF_018070305.1 Micromonospora sp. M51
GCCGAGCGCGTCCGCGAGGGCCTTGAGCGGAGGCGCGTGCAGCACCGCCACCCGCGTCGCGCCGGGCAGCAGGCCAGGCAGCGCGCCCAGCAGGTCACGTCCCACCAAGACGTCGTACGGCCGCTCGCCGCCGACCGGAATCCGGGTCACCTCGTCCATCGCCGGCAGCCTAGTCCAGTGGGCGGCGCGGCGACGGCGGCTGTCCACCTGCTGGCCGGGCCGCCCAGTCGGCCAACCGGCGGGCGTGCTCGGCCACCGCGACGCGCAGCGCGTCCGGACGCCGCACGGTGAACGGACAGCCCAGCCCGGCGAGCAGCGCGGCCATCCCGGGCAGGCTCTCCGCCCGGGCCCGCAGCAGCACCCCGTCGGTGGTGACGGTCAACTCGGCCACGCTGGGCGGGATCCGGCGGCGGGCGGCCACCAGGTCGGTCTCCAGCACCACCTCGACCTCGTGCGGGTACGGCACCCCGGCCAGCGACCGGGTCACAAAGGCCACCGCCTCGAAACCGTCCGGCACGGTGAACGTCGCCAGGCCGGGCGTCACCGCGCCGATCCGGTCCAGCCGGAAGGTCCGGACCTCCCCGCGCCGGTGATCATGGCCGGTGACGTACCAGCGGCCGGCGTGGAAGACCAACCCGTACGGGTCGAGCTCGCGGTGCGATCGTTCGCCCCGCCAGGAGCGGTAGTCCAGCGCCACCCGCTGCCGGTGCCGGGCGGCCGAGGCCAGCGCGAGCAGGGTGCCCGACGCCGGTCCGCGTTCCGCTTCCGGGCGACGCAGGGTGAAGCCCAGATGCTCCTGGACGGCAGCGAGCCGGTCGGCGAGCGCCGCCGGCAGCACCCGGCGAATCTTCGCCAGCGCGCTGGCGGTGGCGGGCTGCTCGGTGGCGAGCCCGACCCGTTCGGCGACGACGAGGCCGAGCAGCACGGCCACCGCCTCGTCGTCGGTGAGCATCAGCGGCGGCAGCTTGTAGCCGGGGTGCAGCCGGTAGCCGCCGTGGCGACCCCGGTCGGCGGTGACGGGGATGCCCAGCTCGACAAGCGTTGTCGCATACCGGCGCACGGTCCGCTCGTCCACACCGAGCAGGCCGGCGAGGTCAGCAGCCGTCGACCGGTGCCGGCCCTGCAGCAGTTCCAGCAGGGCCAGCACCCGACCTGCGGGATGTGACACGGGACACTCCTCCAAACCGGGCGGATCC
>NZ_JAGPXZ010001183.1:0-1194 GCF_018070305.1 Micromonospora sp. M51
GGATGAGTCCCCACCAGCAACCCGAGGACCCCGGCCGGCGCACCGTTCGCCAGCGGGAAGGCCGCCTACCGGGACGCGGACGCGCTGTCCGGGCCGGTGCCGTCCGGCCGGCTGCTGCGTACCGTGCTGCTCGACGCGGCAGTGCGCCGCGACCTGGGCACGGTGCGCGCGTTGCTGCGGGGGTACGCGGGCTGGCTCACCGACCAGGCCGACGCCGACGGCCGGATCGCCGGCGCTGCGGCGCTGGCCGGCACCGACAACGTCGTGTTCGACGGCGAGCGGTACGCGGTGCTCGACCCCAGCTGGCGGGTCACCGCCGCGCTCCCCGCCGACGTGGTGCTCGCCCGCGCGCTGTGGCGCTTCGCCACGGGCCTGCTCACCGGCGGGTACGCCCATCCGTGGCCGTCCACCCTCGACGTGGCGGGCCTGACCGTGGTGCTCGGCGGCCTCGCCGGCCACGACCTCGACCGGGCGACAGTCAGCGAGGCGGTCGAGGCCGAGGCGGCCATCGCCGCGGCCCTGCACGGGCTGGACGCCGCCGGCACTGCCGACCTCGCCACCGAGCTGCACGCCGTCGCCCCGACCGACCCACCCATCGGCGGGCACAGCTACCAGCAGCTGCGTGAGGCGTGGCTGCGCCAGCGCGAGGAACTCACCCGGTTGGCCGCGTTGACCGCGTGGACCGAGGAACTGCTCACCTCACGGGAACGGGCGCTGCGCCGGGCCGAGACCACGATCAGCCTGCTCAGCGGGTCGATCAGCTACCGGGTGGGTCGGCTCGCCATCACCCCGGCCCGGCTGGCCAAGCGGGGCGCCCGCGCCGCCAAACGCCGGGCCATCGCGGTGCTCGCCCCCAAGCAGGAGGAGCAGCAGTGACCGGCCTACCGCCGCCCGGGACCGGCACGCGGCCACGGATCGTCGGCATCGTGCAGGCGCGCATGGGTTCGTCCCGGCTGCCCGGCAAGGTGCTCCGCCCGCTCGCCGGACGGTCCGTGCTGGGCCGGGTGGTCCGCGCCGCCCAGGACAGCGGCGTCCTCGCCGACCTGGTGGTCGCCACCAGCACCGACACTGTCGACGACGCGGTGGCCGACGAGTGCGCGCGGCTGGACGTGCCGTGCCACCGCGGGCCGGTCGACGACGTGCTGGACCGGTTCGTGGGCGCCCTCGCGGCGCACCCGGGGGACGCCGTCATGC
>NZ_JAGPXZ010001184.1:0-1194 GCF_018070305.1 Micromonospora sp. M51
TCACCTGCTTGAGCAGCCCGGCGGCGCGGACCTCGGCAGCGGTGACCCGGACGAACTGCTCGCGGGGGGCGGTCTCGGTCGGCGCGCCCGCCTCGACCTTGGTTTCGACGTTGAGCTTCACGTCCTTCGCGCGGTACCGGTTGACCAGCGCGAAGACCTCACGCAGCAGCGGCATCCGGGCACCCGGGACGGCGAGCTGGCCGGGCTTGTCCGACAGCGTCTTCGAGCCACAGTCGAGCGAGCGCACCTGGGCCACGGTGAGCGTGTTGATGTACTTCCCGACGTACGGAAACTCCGGGTCGCCGGGCGTCACCGGGCTGGTGTCGAAGCACTTGGCGCCACTGATCTTCCGGTCGTGGGTGACGACGGCCTGGCCGTCCTCCGTGATCTGCACGTCCAGTTCGAGGGTGCTCACCCCGAGTTGGAGGGCGTTGCCGAAGGAGGCGAGGGTGTTCTCCACCCGCAGCCCGAGGCCGCCCCGGTGGGCCTGCACGTCGAATGTCCGGTCCGGTCGCGGCTTCGCCTGGGCGGGCACCGCGAGCCCGGTCGTCACCGTCGCGGCCACCAGGGCCGCGACGGCGGTACGGCGTACTGTGCGCACGCTGTCATCCCCTCCTGCCGGCGGGCACCTCCCACCGGTCGCGGGACAGCATGGACATCTCGGGCTGCGGGCAGGCGGCCAGCGGGCGGCGCGACGGTGAACCGCCGTGGACGACCTCCCGGTCACACCGGGTTTGGTCGGCCGGCCCTCGGGCACGCAGTCAGTTCCACAGCTTCTGCGAGGTGATGGACGTGCGTGAGGACGACATGCGGCAGGACGCCGCCCGCGAGGCCGAGGACCGGATCGCCGGCGGCGTGTACGGCAAGGGCGCCCTCGACGAGGTGACGGTGCCCCGCACCGATGTGGAGAGTCAGATCCAACGCGATGACCCGTTCGACCCCGCGAAGGAACGGATCGACCCACAGGTGCTGCGCGACGGTGGCCCGGTGGGCGGGCAGGGCGCGGTGACCACCACCGGTGGCACCGCCGGGCCGGCGAGCGTACGCCGGGTGGCGCGACAGCCGGAACGACACCCGGGCACTGTCGCCCCGACGACGACCGGCGACGCCACCACCGGCGGCCTCAGCACGCCGAGCGGCGGTGGCACCAGCGACCAGTCCACGTCCGCAACGGGCCCGGCAAAGTCCATCAGT
>NZ_JAGPXZ010001185.1:0-1193 GCF_018070305.1 Micromonospora sp. M51
TCGTCCGTCGCATCGGCGGCACCGACCGCGACCAGCAACATCCCGAACACCAACGGGGGTACGGCCAGCAGGGCCACCCGCCCGGCCGGTGCGGACGGCGACACGGCCAGCAGCACCAACCCGCAGAGGGTGAGCAGGACGCCGCCTCGACAGATCGCCGCACCCGAGCGCCGCCACGGCCCCGCGAACACGTTCAACGCGGCCATCCCCAACCCGCCGAGCGTCAACGCGCAACCCAGCCGAACCGGGACCGACAGACCGTCCCACGGCAGCAGCAGCCAGCCGGCGAGGGCCATACCGACGGCCGGGCCGGTCGACTCGACCAGCCCGCGCAACCGGACCGCGGCCGTCGGCCGCGAGCGCCCGGGGAGCCGGTACAGACCGCTCGCCGAGAGGGCCGCCACGACCAGCGACCCGATCAGCACGGCGCGGGTGTGCCCGATGTCCGCCAGGGGCAGCACGACGGCGGTGAGACCGGCCGCCACCACCGCCGCGTCGAGCAGCACGCCCGCCGTGCGCGGTGGCGGGTCGGTGCCACGCCGGCTGGCCAGCCGGGACAGTCGCAGCCCGGCGAGTGTGGCGCCGGCGCCGGCGCCCAACGCGATCACCACCGAGGTCGGGACCAGGCCGGCGGCACCGGCGAGGAGGAGCAGCGCCACCGCCACGGACGTGGCGGCCTCGGGTGCCGCACGACGGGGGACGAGAACGCGGAACGGGTACGCGAGGAGCACGGCGGACGCCTTCGTGAGGGGGCACGGGGGCGGTGCGGCGGTGCGGGGCACCGGACGTTGCGAGTCCGCTACCCACGATTGACAACGATGGACAGCCGAAGTGGTTACTTGCCGGTTACTCAGGGAAAACAACGACCGGTGTCACTGTACGGCGTACTCCCGGCCGGTGGCACCGCCCGCCGCGAGCCGAAACGGCAGGAAGTGGGATCATCGGAGGGTGAGTAAGCCCGACACGGTCCGTTTCCGGTACAACCAAGCCATCCTGGTGGCCGCGATCATCGCCTTCGTCGGCGCCCTGCCGCTGGCCAACGCCCGGGCCTACCTGCTGCCGGTGCTGCTCGTCCCGCTCGCCGTCGCGGTCTGGGCCTGGCGGGCCGGCACCGACGCCGACGCGCGGGAGCTGCGCCTGCGGGCGTTGGTCGGGCAACGCCGGATCGGGTGGGAGCTGGTCCTGGAGCTGGC
>NZ_JAGPXZ010001186.1:0-1191 GCF_018070305.1 Micromonospora sp. M51
GCATACCACGGCGCGGCCGGCACCGGGCTCGACGTGTTCGACCACCCGGTGGACGAGGGCGTGCGGCACCCCGGGGTCGCGGTCCGGCAGGACGGCGTGGACGGGCTCTGCGCGACCTGCCGTGCCTGCCCGGTGGTCGACAGGTGCGGCGGCGGCCTGTACGCCCACCGCTGGCGCACCGGCTCCGGCTTCGACAACCCCTCGGTGTACTGCCCCGACCTGCTCGGCCTGATCGACGCGGTGGACGCCTACCCGCCGCCCACCCCGCCCGCGTCGGGCGAATGGTCCGCCACCGCGCCCGTCGACGAGTTGCTCGACGACCTGGCCACCGGGCACGGGTCGACGTCGACGCTCGCGCTGCTCGCCGCCACCCAGCTCTCCATCACCCGGGCGCTGTTGGCGGCCTGCCGGGACCGGTTTGGCAGCACTGCCGCCTGGGACCTGCTCGTCCACCTCGACCAGGCGGCCCCGGACGCCGTCCAGGCGGTCCTGGCACACCCCTTCGTCCGGCCCGCGCTGGTGCACCGCCTCGACCCGGCGGCCCTGCCGGGCCTCGGCGCGGCACTCGACCCACTGCCGGCCCTCGCCGTCGCCGCGGCCCTGCGGGCGGGCGTGCCGGCCACGGTGCGCGTCCCGCTGCGGGCCGGCGCGATCACGGTGCCCACGCTCGGTGACCTGGTGCTACCCGGCCCGGGGGAGAGCGCCGAGGTGACCGTCGGGCCCGGCGAGTTCCGGGCCCGGATCGGGTCGGTCGAGCGGACGGTGTCCCTCGATCCGCTGGCGCCGCCGTCGACCGGTTGGCTGCCGACCCGCGACGTGCCGGTGCCCGGCGGCCGGTTGCTCATCGAGGACGGCGACCCGTACCGCGACTGCTACGGCCAGCCGGTGGAACCCCGCCTGGAGGCTCCGGCCGCGCGGGCGTTGGGCCGTACCCTGACCGACGCCTGGCGGGTCGTGCAGCGGGACGTGCCGGCGCACGCGGCGGCGCTCGACGGCGGCCTGCGTGCCGTCGTTCCGTTGGCCCCCGACCCGGCGCGACCACTGCGCAGCGCGACCGCCCGGCACGCGTTCGGCGCGGTCGCCGTCACCCCGCATCCCGACCCGGAGACGCTGGCGGTGCTGCTCGTGCACGAGTGGCAGCACGCGAAGCTGGGCGCGGTGCTCGACCTGTACGACCTTGTCGAACCCGGC
>NZ_JAGPXZ010000119.1:0-11620 GCF_018070305.1 Micromonospora sp. M51
CGAGTATCTCGCCCGGACCGCCGAGCGGGCGGGGACCAGTCGCGCCGGTGGCACCCCGACCGCCGCAGCCACCGGGGCGACCGCGAGTGGCATGTCCGCCGCCGAGGTCCGGCAGGCCCGCAAGGAGCTGACCCGGTTGGAGCGGCAACTCGGCAAGCTCGACCAGCGGGAGACCACGCTGCTCGACCAGCTCGCGGCGGACGCCACCGACTACGCCCGGGTCGCCGAGTTGGACACCCAGCTCAAGGATCTGCGCGCCGAGCGGGAGCGGATCGAGGAGAGCTGGATGACGCTCGCCGAGGACCTGCCCGAGAGCTGACGGGCGGGGCACACCGGCACGGCCCCCGGGTGCGGCGTCACACCGCCACATGCGAGACAATCGTCCGCGACACCTCACCTCACGGCGTTGGAGACACAGACATGGCCCACACCCCCGTCAACCACCCCGCGCGGCCGATCTACCGGGCGATCGGCGGGCTGACCGGTCTGTACCTGGTCGTCTTCGGGGTGCTCGGCATCATCGCGAGCACCGGGAACGAGATCCTCGCCCAGGACGACACCCGGGTCCTCGGTCAGGGCACCAACCTCGGCTTCTCGCTGCTCAGCGTGCTGCTCGGGATCGTCGTGCTGATCGGCACCGTGCTCGGCCGCAACATCGACGTGGCGATCAACCAGTGGCTGGCGTACGGCCTCATGGTGATCAGCCTGGCCGGTCTCGCGTTCATCCGGACCGACGCCAACATCTTCAACTTCAGCATCACCACCGTGATCGTGGTGATGACTGCCGCACTGGTGCTGCTGATGGTCGGCATGTACGGCAAGGTCGGCACGGAGGACGAGGCGGAGGCGTTCCAGAAGGCTCGGCTCGTTCTCTGATCCTGTCTGTGGTTGCTGCTCTTTGGTTGCTGCTCTTTGGTTGCGGCCGTGGGTTTTCGCCGGAGCCCGAGCTGCTCCGGGCGGTCAGGCTTGATCCCTGCGCAGCTCGGGCTCCGGCGAAAACCTGACCTGGTCCAGCCTTTCGGCGGACCCTGCCGGCATTGTGGTTCTGCGGACAGTCGGCGCTGCTCTGGGCGACAATTCCCCTGAAACGGTCACATCAGGGGGTCTGGGCATGCCGCATTTTCCGGTCAATCATCCGGCTCGGCCGCTCTACCGGGTCCTCTCCGGGCTGATCGGCGTCTACATCCTGGTCTTCGGCGTCTGGGGCGTCGCTGAGACGATCGGCGACCCGCTCTTCGCCCGCAACAGCACCTGGGCCCTCGGACTCCGGACCAACCTGGCCTTCTCGCTCGCCTCGCTGATCTTCGGGGTCTTCCTGATCATCGGGGCCTCGCGGCGCACCAACCTCGGCCACTACATGAACCTCACCGCCGGTGTGGTGTTCCTGGTGACCAGCATCCTGATGATGTCGGTGCTGCAGACCGAGGCGAACTTCCTCAACTTCTCGATGTCGACGGTGGTCGTGTCGATGCTGTTCGGGCTGATCCTGCTCGGCACCGGCCTGTACGACAAGGTGGGCCCGCCGGAGTCCGCCGAGGCGGAGTTGGAGCACCGCAAGCACCCGGTGGCCGACGTGCACCGCCCCTGACCGCGGTCAGCCGCGCCGGGCGGTGATCAACGTCGGCTTCGCCTCCAGGTGCGACAACCCGTTCCAGGCGAGGTTGACGAGGTGCGCCGCCACCGTCTCCTTGCGCGGCTTGCGCACCTCCAGCCACCAACTGCCGGTCAGCGCCACCATGCCGACCAGCGCCTGCGAGTACAGCTCGGCGAGCTTGGGGTCGTACCCCCGGCTCTTGAACTCGGCGCCCAGGATGTGCTCGACCTGGTGCGCCACGTCGTTCATCACGCTGCTGAAGGTGCCCGTCGCGGACATCAGCGGCGACTCACGGACCAGCACCCGGAAACCGCTGGTCTCCTCCTCGATGTAGCCCAGCAGGGCCAGCGCCGCCTGTTCCAGCAGCTCGCGTGGATGCCCGGCGGTCAACGCCGTGGTGATCCGGTCCAGCAGGGCCCGGACCTCCCGGTCCACCACCACCGCGTAGAGCCCCTCCTTGCCGCCGAAGTGCTCGTAGACCACCGGCTTGGAGACCTTGGCGCGGGACGCCACCTCCTCGATGGAGGTGGCGTCGAAACCCCGCTCGGCGAAGAGTTGCCGGCCGGTCGCTATCAACTGCTCCCGCCGTTGGGCCGCCGACATGCGTACCCGAGAAGTGGTCTTCGGTTTTGGTGCCGGGGCCGGCGTCGCCCGCCGACCCTCGGCACCATCCTTGTTCTCGGGCATATCGCCGCCTCGCTGGCGCTCGATGACGCCCTGCCGTGGGATGGTGTCTCCGCTGTGCCCGTTCACGTCGTCGCCTCACTGGCCGGCGGTCCGACCGCCCTGCCGCGCCGTCCGACCGAACCCGGGTCAGGGCCCGGCTGCCCGGTTGCCGAGTCGTCCGGTCCCCCCGCGTCGCTCGGTCATCCGAACATCCTGCCAGGCGGCATCCCCGAGCACCGCCCGGTTTCAGTGGGGTGCGACCGGCTTCACGAGCTTGGCGGCGATGCGTTCCGGCTTTGGCCAGCGCACCTGCGTCGCCGCGCCGATCTTCTCGAACAACCAGATCACGCGGGCGGAGATGTCCACCTGACCGCGCAGCACGCCGTGCCGGGCGCTGGTCGGGTCGGCGTGGTGCAGGTTGTGCCAGCTCTCGCCGAAGGACAGGATCGCCAGCGGCCAGAAGTTCGAGGCGCGGTCGCCCTGGCGCATCGCGAACGGACGCTCGCCGTAGACGTGGCACACTGAGTTGATCGCCCAGGTGACGTGGTGCAGGAGGCCGATCCGGACCAGCCCGGCCCAGAAGAACGCGGTCAGCGCACCCTGCCAGGACCAGGTCACCAGGCCGCCGATCAGCGCCGGGCCGAGCAGCGAGATGGCCACGAGCATCGGGAAGAGCCGGTCGACCCGGCTGATGTCCCGGTCGGCGATGAGGTCCGGTGCGAAACGGGCCCGGTTGGACAGCTCCCGGCGGAACAGCCAGCCCACGTGGGCGTGGAACAGGCCGCGGGTCAACGCCCAGAAGCTCGTGCCGAAGCGCCACGGCGAGTGCGGGTCACCCTCCAGGTCGGAGAAGGCGTGGTGCCGTCGGTGGTCGGCGACCCACTGAATGATCTCACCCTGCACCGCCAGTGAACCCGCGACGGCCAGAGTCACCCGCAGCCACCGCTTGGCCTTGAACGAGCCGTGGGTGAAGTAGCGGTGGAAACCGACGGTGATGCCGAGCCCGGAGACGACGTACCAGACCAGGCCGATGATCACGTCGGTCCAGCCCAGCCAGCCGCCCCAGGCCACCGGCACGGCGACCAGCAGGGCGACGAAGGGGATGACCACGAAGGCCCAGAGGGCGGCCAGGATGCCGGGGGACTGGCTGCCGTCGGTGAGTGGTTTGGGGCCGGGGCCAGCGGTGTGGGGATCGAGCAGAGCGGTGGACATGGGACCTCGCAGGGGGAAGATGACGATCACTAACTTACGCCTACGTCACCGTAACTTACGGCTCCGTAGATCGCACGGGGAAGTTTCGAATCACCCTCGCGAAACTGATCAAAGACGCAGGTCAGCCGAGGATTGTGGCGGGGTACGTGGGTACTCCGGCAGGCAGGCGGCCGGGGTGCGGGTCGGCCGCCCCGACGTGCCGAGCGGGTCGGTCGCCAGCCGTGCGGCGGGATGAGCGATGGCGCCCGGCGGCCGGGGCGCTAAGGTGTAGCGGCGGGATGTCCATCCCTCAAGCGCTCGCGTCGCTGATCGGCCGTGGTGTAATTGGCAACACCCGGGTCTTTGGTACCCGTATTTCAGGTTCGAACCCTGGCGGCCGAGCTGCACACCTAGGTCCGTTTTGGGGCCCAGTAGGGGTAAGCGGGGAAGGTGCCGGGCCGCGCGGCTAGCATGGCCGCGAGAGTGTCCGCCGTCCCGACGGGAGCCACATCGTGCCCCAGCCCCACCTCCGTACCGTCGTCGTGCTCGCCGCCGGTGAGGGCAAGCGGATGAAGTCGACACTGCCCAAGGTGCTGCACCCCCTGCTCGGTCGCACGCTGCTCGGTCACGTGCTGAGCGCCGCCGCCCCGCTGGGCGCGGACCGCACCGTCGTCGTGGTGGGACACGGCGCCGACCAGGTCCGGGCGCACCTGTCCGAGGTCGCCCCGGACGCCACGCCGGTGCTCCAGGCCGAGCAGCTCGGGACCGGGCACGCCGTCCGCATCGCGCTGGACGCGGTGCCGGAGGGCGCCGGCACGGTCGTCGTGATCAACGGGGACGTGCCGCTGCTGCGACCCGAGACCGTCGGCGCGCTGGTGACCGCGCACGAGGAAGCCGCCGCGGCGGCCACCGTGCTGGCCGCCGAGGTGCCCGACCCCACCGGCCTCGGCCGGATCGTCCGGGACGCCGACGGCCGCCTGGAGCAGATCGTCGAGGAACGTGACGCCGACGCGACGCAGCGCGCGATCCGGGAGATCAACGCCGGCATCTACGCGTTCGACGCGGTGCGGCTGCGCGAGGCGCTGGGCAAGCTCTCCACCGACAACGACCAGGGCGAGGAATACCTCACGGACGTCTTCGGCCTGCTGCGCTCGGCCGGTGAGCCGGTGGCGGTGCACGTCGCCGTGGACCACGTCGAGACGTTGGGCTGCAACGACCGGGTGGAGCTGGCGTCGCTGCGCCGGCTGCTGCGCGACCGGATCAACGAGGCGTGGATGCGCACCGGGGTGAGCCTGCTCGACCCCGTCACCACCTGGATCGACGTGACCGTGGCGCTGGACCGCGACGCCGTGGTCGACCAGAACACCCAGTTGCGCGGCAGCACGGTGGTCGGCGCGAGCGCGGTGATCGGCCCGGACGTCACCCTGATCGACACGGTCGTCGGCCCGGGCGCGTCGGTGATCCGCAGTCACGCCGACGGCGCCGAGGTGGGCGCGGGCGCCACCGTCGGGCCGTACGCGTACCTGCGGCCGGCCGCCCGACTGGCCGAGAAGTCGAAGGTCGGCACGTTCGTCGAGGTGAAGAACACCGAGATCGGTCCGGGTGCGAAGGTTCCGCACCTCAGCTACGTCGGTGACGCCACGATCGGCGCGAAGGCCAACATCGGCGCGGCGACCATCTTCGTGAACTACGACGGGGTGAACAAGAACCGCACGATCGTCGGTGAGGGTGCCTTCGTCGGCTGCGACACGAGCCTGATCGCGCCGGTCGAGGTCGGTGCCGGCGCCTACGTGGCGGCGGGCAGCGCGATCGCGCAGGACGTCCCACCGGGCGCGCTCGGGGTCACCCGGGCACCGCAGCGCAACATCGAGGGCTGGGTGCAGCGCAAGCGCCCCGGAACGGTCTCCGCGGCGGCTGCCGAGCGGGCGCAACGCGCCGCCGAGGGTGCGTCGGGTGTGGCCGGTGCCGCAAGCGACAGTGAGGCAATGCACGGGGGAGCCAAGAGAGTGGGCGGCACATCCGGCCCGGGAGATACTGCAACCGAATAGTCCCTGACCCACCACCACCGGGTCGGGTACCGCCGACAAAACGGGAGCAGACGGGCCCATGGGCAGCATCGTCGCCGAAAACCGCAAAAGCCTGATGCTCTTTTCCGGACGTGGCTTTCCGGAGTTGGCCAAGGAGATCGGCGAGGTGCTCGGCGTCGCGCCGACTCCGGCCGACGCCTACGAGTTCGCCAACGGCGAGATCTTCGTACGCTTCAAGGACTCGGTACGTGGTTCGGACGCCTTCGTGGTGCAGTCCGTCACGCACGGGGTGAACACCTGGGTCATGGAGACCCTGATCATGGTCGACGCGCTGAAGCGGGGGTCGGCCAAGCGGATCACCGTGGTGCTGCCGTTCTACCCGTACGCCCGCCAGGACAAGAAGCACCGCGGCCGGGAGCCGATCTCGGCCCGCCTGGTGGCGGACCTGCTGAAGACCGCCGGCGCCAACCGCATCCTCACCGTCGACCTGCACACCGCGCAGATCCAGGGCTTCTTCGACGGCCCGGTGGACCACCTCTTCGCGATGGACATCCTGGCCGAGTACGTGGAGCACAAGTACGCCGGCCGGCCGATGACAGTGGTGGCACCGGACTCCGGCCGGGTGCGGGTGGCCGAGCGGTGGACCGACCGGCTGGGCGGCTGCCCGCTGGCGTTCATCCACAAGACCCGTGACCCGATGAAGCCGAACCAGGTCGTGGCGAACCGGGTGGTCGGTGAGGTCGAGGGTCGGGTCTGCCTGATCGTCGACGACATGATCGACACCGGGGGCACGATCGCCAAGGCCGCCGACATCCTCAAGGAGTCGGGTGCCGCGGAGATCGTTGTCGCGTCCACCCACGCGCTGCTGTCCGACCCGGCCACCGAGCGGCTGAAGAACAGCTCGATCAGCGAGATCGTGGTGACGAACACGCTGCCGCTCCCGCCGGAGAAGCAGTTGGACAAGCTCACCGTGCTGTCGATCGCGCCGCTGCTGGCGCGGGCGATCCGGGAGGTCTTCGACGACGGCTCGGTGACCACCCTCTTCGGTGGCCTGAGCTGACCCCGAGCCCCGTTTCCGCCACCTGACACGCTGGCGGGGCGGGGCTGGCAAACTGGCGGAAACGGGGCCGGCGCGCTGGTGGAAGCACCACCGGCGGGCCGGTCTTGAGCCGTGATCGGGGACTGCCGGAAACCCTGGAAACAGCTCGGGTAGACTGGTGCGGTTGCCACGGCGAGGGTGCCCGGCGGGCCGCTGAAAAGCGCCGCACGGAGGCACCGTCATCGACGCGGTGCTCCGGGCAGTCGTTCATGACGCATGAGCCCCAGCGAGCCCCTCGCCCCAGCACCGTTAGACGACAAGCCGCCGCAGCGAAAAGCATCAGGAGTTTCCCCGTGTCCGAGGTAAAGATCAGCGCCGAGCCCCGTACCGAGTTCGGCAAGGGTGGTGCCCGCCGTACCCGCCGGGCCGGCAAGGTGCCCGCCGTGCTGTACGGCCACGGCGAGAAGCCCAAGCACATCGCGCTGCCGTCGCGGGAGTTCGCCGCGGCGATCCGCAAGGGCGGTGCCAACCAGCTCTTCGCGATCGACATCACCGACGGCACCCAGGTGCTGGCGCTGCCGAAGGCGATCCAGCGTGACCCGATCCGCGACACCTTCGAGCACGTCGACCTGATCCTGGTCCGCCGGGGCGAGAAGGTCACCGTCGAGGTCCCGGTCCAGCTGACCGGCGAGGCCGCCCGGGACACCCTGATCGTGCACGACCACGACACCCTCTCGGTGACCGCGGACGCCACCAAGGTCCCCGACCACCTCGAGGCCTCGATCGAGGGCCTGGAGGCGGGCAGCCAGGTGACCGCCAGCGACGTCCAGCTGCCGGCCGGCGTCGAGCTGGCTGCCGACTCGGAGATGACCGTCGCCTCGGTGACCGCCGCCCCGACCGCCGAGCAGCTCGAGGCGACGCTGCCCGAGGTCGAGGTTGCCACCGACGAGGCCGAGGCCGAGGTCGGCGAGACCACCGAGGGCTCCGAGGGCGCGGACGCCGCCGAGGGCGACGAGAACGCCGAGGCGCGCACCGAGGCCTGATCGGTTCAAGCTCTGCGACAGGCGTCCCCGGATGTTCGGGGGCGCCTGTCGGCATATCGGGAGTCGCTGGGATGGGCGTCGGAAGGGACGGGTCGTGACGGACGAGGCGGGGCCGTGGCTGGTGGTCGGCCTGGGCAACCCCGGTCGGGAGTACGCCGGGAACCGGCACAACGTCGGGTTCATGGTGGCCGACCTGCTGGCCGGTCGGGTGGGTGCCCGCTTCGGCCGGCACAAGCGGGCGGTGGCCGAGGTGGCCGAGGCGCGACTCGGGTTCGGTGGGCCGAAGCTGGTGCTGGTCAAGCCACTGACGTACATGAACCTTTCCGGTGGGCCGGTCGCGGCGCTGGCCCAGTTCTACAAGGTGCCGACGACGCAGGTGATCGCGGTGCACGACGAGCTGGACATCGGGTTCGGTCAGGTGCGGGTCAAGTTCGGCGGCGGTGAGGGCGGGCACAACGGCCTGCGCTCGATGTCGAAGTCCCTGGGGACGAAGGACTACGCCCGGGTGCGGTTCGGCGTCGGTCGACCGCCGGGGCGGCAGGACCCGGCGGATTATGTGCTGTCGGATTTCGGCACGGCAGAACGCAAGGAGCTGGATTTCCTGGTGGACCGGGCCGCCGACGTGGTGGAGTCGGTGATCACCAAGGGCGTGGAGCCGACGCAGAACCTCTACCACGGCAGCTGAGCCGGGCGGGGCGTACCGACTCGGAAACGACGGCCCGGTAGTCTGCGCCTTTCGGCGTGCCGCGACCGGCGACGCGAGTCGCGGCGGATCGGCCCGTGCGGGCAGCGCGGCGAGGCGACGGGAGCGGGCAGATGAGCAGTCCTCCGATGATCGATGGCGCGTTCGCCCGATGGTTGGCGTCCCGGGCCGGGCAGGCGCTGCTCGACCTGCGCACCGAGATGGGTTTCGCCGACACCGGCGCGCTGAAGTCGGCCGGGGACAAGGTGTCGCACGACCTGATCCGCACGGAGTTGGCGAAGTGGCGTCCGGGTGACGCGGTGCTCTCCGAGGAGGACGAGGGGTCGCGGTTGGCCTGGGCCGCGGAGGTGAACACCGGGGCGGTGTCGCGGTTGACCGCGGACCGGGTGTGGATCGTCGACCCGTTGGACGGCACCCGGGAGTTCTCCGAGGAGGGCCGCTCGGACTGGGCGGTGCACGTGGCACTTTGGGCACGCAGCGCGCCGAGTCCGCACGGGCTGGTCGCCGGGGCGGTGGGGTTGCCGGCGCAGCACCGGGTGCTGGGCACCGACTACCCGCCGGCGTACCCGCCGATGACAGTGGAGGCGGCGACTGCCGGCGAGCGGAAGATCCGCCTGGCGGCGAGCCGGAGCCGGCCGCCGGTCTTCCTGACCGACCTGGCCGAGGACGTCGGCGCGCACCTGGTGCCGATGGGTTCGGCCGGAGCGAAAATCGCCGCCGTGGTCACCGGCGAGGTGGACGCGTACATCCATGCAGGTGGGCAGTACGAGTGGGATTCGGCGGCCCCGGTCGCTGTGGCGACGGCCACCGGACTGCACGCTTCCCGGATCGACGGTTCTGCGCTGAAATACAACGAGGCGGATCCGCGACTGCCCGACCTCCTGGTCTGTCGCAAGGATCTCGCCACCCGGTTGCTTGCAGCGCTGCAGAAACATTCCGGGTAGCCTGAGCGCACTTTCTTGACATGCCCGACCGGAAAGGTCTGGAAATCGGATGAGCGAGCGAATCGAGCCGGTGTCATGACCACCCCCGCGGCGTACCAGGTCTCCCACCTGGACGCCCTCGAAGCGGAGAGCATCTTCGTGATGCGCGAGGTGGTCGCCGAGATGGAACGGCCGGTGCTGCTCTTCTCCGGTGGCAAGGACTCGATCGTCATGCTGCGGCTGGCGCAGAAGGCGTTCGCCCCGGCCAACGTCCCCTTCCCGGTCATGCACGTCGACACCGGGCACAACTTCCCCGAGGTCCTGGAATACCGCGACCAGCGGGTCGCCGAGCTGGGGTTGCAACTCGTCGTGGCGAGCGTGCCGGAGGCCCTGGCCAGCGGCATGGTCCGGGAGTCCGCCGACGGCATGCGCAACCGGATCCAGACGCCGGTGCTGCTGGACGCGGTGGAGAAGCACCGCTTCGACGCGCTGTTCGGTGGCGCCCGCCGGGACGAGGAGAAGGCCCGGGCGAAGGAACGGGTGTTCAGCTTCCGCGACGAGTTCGGTCAGTGGGACCCGAAGAACCAGCGGCCGGAGCTGTGGTCGCTGTACAACGGCCGGCACCACCCGGGCGAGTCGATCCGGGTCTTCCCACTGTCCAACTGGACCGAGCTGGACGTCTGGCACTACATCGCCCGGGAACGCATCCCGCTGCCGTCGATCTACTACGCGCACGAGCGCGAGGTGGTCGAACGGGACGGCATGTTCTACGCCGTCAACGAGTTCTTCCGCCCCCGCGCGGGTGAGGAGCGGTTCAAGGCCCAGGTGCGCTACCGCACCGTCGGCGACGCCTCCTGCACCGCCGCGGTCCGCTCCGATGCGGACACCGTGGAGAAGGTCATCGAGGAGGTGGCGGCCACCCGGATCACCGAGCGCGGTGCCACCCGTGGTGACGACCGGGTCAGTGAGGCCGCCATGGAGGACCGCAAGCGGGAGGGCTACTTCTGATGAGCACCGAGATCATGGCCTCCGCGGACGCGGATGGCCGGGCTGTTGCCGGGGCCGGGCCGGAGGCCCGGGCCATGGACCTGCTGCGGTTCGCCACCGCCGGCAGCGTCGACGACGGGAAGTCGACCCTGATCGGGCGACTGCTCTACGACACCAAGTCGCTCTTCACCGACCAGCTGGCGGCCGTGGAGGCGGTCAGCGCGGCCCGCGGCGACGAATACACCAACCTGGCTTTGCTCACCGACGGCCTGCGTGCCGAGCGGGAGCAGGGCATCACCATCGACGTGGCGTACCGCTACTTCGCCACCCCCCGGCGCAAGTTCATCATCGCCGACACCCCCGGCCACATCCAGTACACCCGCAACATGGTCACCGGAGCATCGACGGCGGACCTGGCGTTGATCCTGGTGGACGCGCGCAAGGGCCTGGTCGAGCAGTCCCGCCGGCACGCGTTCCTCTGCTCCCTGCTGCGGGTGCCGCACCTGGTCCTCTGTGTCAACAAGATGGACCTGGTCGACTGGTCGCAGGAGGTCTACGAGCGGATCGCCGACGAGTTCACCGCGTTCGCGGCGAAGCTCGACGTACCGGACCTGACCGTGGTGCCGGTCTCCGCGCTGCGTGGCGACAACATCGTGTCCCGGTCGGAGAACATGCAGTGGTACGAAGGCCCCTCGCTGCTGCACCACCTGGAGCGGGTGCACATCGCGAGCGACCGTAACCTGGTCGACGTCAGGTTCCCGGTGCAGTACGTGATCCGTCCGCAGTCCACCACCGTCACCGACTACCGCGGCTACGCCGGTCAGGTCGCCTCCGGGGTGCTGAAGCCGGGTGACGAGGTGATGGTGCTGCCCTCCGGCTTCACCAGCCGGATCGCCGCCGTGGAGACCGCCGACGGGCCGGTCGCGGAGGCGTTCCCGCCGATGTCGGTCACGGTACGACTGGCCGACGAGATCGACATCTCAAGAGGGGACCTGATCTGCCGGCCGAACAACGCGCCGGCGGTGGCCCAGGACATCGAGGCGATGGTCTGCTGGATGGACGAGACGGCCCCCCTGCGGGTTGGCGGTCGGTACGCGATCAAGCACACCACCCGGTCGGCTCGGGCGATCGTGCGCGGGCTGCACTACCGGCTGGACATCAACTCGCTGCACCGCGACGAGTCGGCCGACGAGCTGCGGCTCAACGAGATCGGTCGAGTGCGGCTGCGCACGACGGTGCCGCTGCTGGCCGACGAGTACCGCCGCAACCGCACCACCGGCGGCTTCGTCATCATCGACGAGGCAACCAACCGCACGGTAGGCGCCGCCATGATCGTCGAAGCCAGTTAACCCCTCTCGGCCCCCACCCCACCCACCAACGGCCCACAAACGCCCGCGCTGTCGCGCCCGCGCGCCCGCCCCAAGATCGCGCTCGATCCATGAAGTAG
>NZ_JAGPXZ010001187.1:0-1184 GCF_018070305.1 Micromonospora sp. M51
GAGTACTTCGCCGGCAACATCCTGCCGCCGCCGGAGCGGTTCGACGTCCTCATCCGACTGCTCGGGGCGACCGCCGCCGAGCAGGGCGTGCTGGCCACCGCGCGGGACCGGGTCGAGGAGTGCCGCCGACGCCCGAACCGGGAGCACGCCGCCACCGGCCGGTCGGTCGTCCGGGCCAGGGCCGGCGGCCCGCGTACCGCAACGACGTCCCCCCGGTTCCCGGTGCCCCGTCAACTGCCCCCGGCACTGCCCAGGTTCGTCGGACGCGCGACCCAACTCGCGCGGCTCGATGCCGAGTGCGCCGGGACCGTGGCGGGCGGCGACGACGCCGTGGCCCCGGTCACCGTCCTGACGTTGTCCGGCACCGCCGGGGTCGGCAAGACGACCCTCGCCGTCAACTGGGCGCACCGGGTCGCCGATCGCTTCCCGGACGGTCAGCTCTACGTCGACTTGCGCGGGTTCGACTCGAGCGGGACGGTGGTGACGGCCGTCGAGGTGGTTCGGGGCTTCCTGGAGGCGCTCGAGGTGCCGCCCGAGCGCATCCCCACCCACCTGCCCGCGCAGGTGGGCCTCTACCGCAGCCTGCTCGCGGGCCGCCGGATGCTGGTGCTGCTGGACAACGCCCGCGACGCCGACCAGGTCCGGCCCCTGCTGGTCGGCAGCCCGAGCTGCCTGGTCCTGGTCACCAGTCGCAACCGGCTCGCCGGCCTGATCGCCGCCGACGGTGCCCGGCCGATCGGCGTCGACCTGCTCAGCACCGCCGAGGCCTGGCAACTGTTGGCGCGGCGGCTCGGCGCGGACCGGTTGGCGGCCGAGCCACAGGCGGTGGACGAGATCATCGAACGGTGCGCCCGGCTGCCGCTGGCGCTGGCGGCGCTCGCCGCGAGATGCGCGGAGAAGCCGGAGTTCCCACTGGCCGTGCTCGCCGCCGAGCTGCGGGCGGCGCCGCGACCACTCGACTCGTTCGACGGTGGGGACGCCGGCACCGACGTGCAGGCCGTCTTCTCCTGGTCGTACCGGAGCCTCACCCCGGCGGCGGCGCGGCTGTTCCGGCTCATCGGCTGCCACCCCGGACCGGACATCGGGTTCGCGGCGGCGGCCAGCCTGGCCGGACTGCCCCGGGCCCAGGCGCCCCGACTGCTGGCGGAGCTGGCCCACGCCCACCTCGTCACCGAGCACGCCCC
>NZ_JAGPXZ010001188.1:0-1181 GCF_018070305.1 Micromonospora sp. M51
GCGGCGTGCGCCGCGACCGGGGCGCCGGTGCGGCGGGCCAACTCCGCCGCGCCGCCGGCATGATCGGGGTGCGCGTGGGTGAGCACGATCCGGGTGACGTCCGCCGGCACCTTGCCGATCGCCGCCAGCCCGCGCACGATCCGGGCCGGCGCCTTGGCCAGCCCGCAGTCGACAAGTGTGACGCTGCCGTCGTCGTCGACGAAGGCGTACGAGTTGACGGCCGAACGGCCGACAGTGGGGATACGCCAGACGTTCGGGGCCAGTGCCACCGCAGGGGCTCGCGTCATGTCGCGAGTCTAGGAACCATCGTCAACTGTCGTTGTCGACCGGTCGACGGTCTGCCCGAGGTGCCGGAGGGCTAACCTCGCCCGGGTGATGTGGCAGCGGTACGTGGCGATCGGCGACAGCACCACCGAGGGGCTCGACGACCCGGACGGCGCCGGCGGCTACCGGGGCTGGGCCGACCGGTTCGCCCTGGCGGTGGCCCGCGCCCAGGGCGGTCTGGAATACGCGAACCTGGCCATCCGTGGCCGGACCACCGCGCTGATCCGGGCCGAGCAGCTCCAGCCCGCCCTCGACCTGGCCCCCGACCTGGCTACCGTCGTCGCCGGCATGAACGACGTGTTGCGCCCTCCTTCGACGCGGACCAGGTCGCCGGTGATGTGGCGGCGATGCAGCAGGCGCTCGTCGATCAGGGGGCCACCGTGCTGACGTTCACGATGCCGGACCCGGCGCCCGTGATGCCGCTGGCCCGGCCCCTGCGGGGTCGCATGCTGGCGCTCAACGAGGCGCTGCGGGCCGCCACCGCGCGGACCGGCGCCACCCTCCTCGACCTGGGTGCCCACCCGGTCTCCTCCGATCCCCGGCTGTGGAGCGACGACCGGCTGCACGCCAACAGCGCCGGGCACGAGCGGATCGCCGCCGCGCTGGCGTACACGGCGGGTCTGCCCGGTTTCGACGACTCCTGGACGCAACCGTTGCCACCCGCAGCGCGGCGACGCCGGGGTGAGGTGTTCGGCGCCGAGCTGGCCTGGACCCGCCGGCACCTGCTGCCCTGGCTGGTCCGGCACCTGAGCGGCCGGTCCTCGGGCGACGACCGGGTGGCCAAGCGGCCGGTGCCGCTGCCGGTGCCGCTGGACTAGAACGGGTACGGAAGGATAGCGACGTGGGCAAGGGTGCGG
>NZ_JAGPXZ010001189.1:0-1181 GCF_018070305.1 Micromonospora sp. M51
CCCGGGTCCAACCTGGACCTGGCGCTCGGCGGCGAGCCGGAACGCCAGCCGGTCGGCCCGGTGCGCGGCCAGGTGGTCCCCGGCGCGGGTCAGCGCGATGCTGCGCAGTCGGGCCGGCTCGGCCGCCCCGAGCGTCTCGTTGGACACCTGGACGGTGTCCAGTCGGGTGACCGCTTCGATCGGTCGACCGTCGGCGACCGCGAGGCACACCTGCCCCAGTTGACGCAGGTCGCGGGCCCGGGCGCTGTCCCCACCGTGGCTGATCAACCGGGCTGGCTCGGTGCCCTCGGTCGCCACCTGGTCGCCGAGCGCGGCCTGTCGGGCGGCCGCGTAGCCGTACGCGGCGAGGCTGCTCGGGCGCAGCTGCCCGGCACGCACGGCGCGAACGAAGCGGGCCAGGTCGGCCGCCACGTCCCGCAGCACCCGCAGACAACCGTCGCTGTCGCCGTTGTGGTCCAGGGCCACGGCGTTGCGCAGCCGGATGCCCGGTGCGGCGAACGTCTCCTCCGGGATCCCGGCGGTCAGCCCGAGCTGCCGGGCCCGCTCGATGGCGCCCAGCGCGTACCCGTGGAAGCTCAGGTAGCTGTAGGCCATGGCCAGGTCGTGCCAGCCCCAGGCGGTGTCCCGGTCCGGGTCGGCGACGGCGCCCAGCGCGCGGGCCGCTCGGACGAGGTGCATGACGCAGCGGTCCAGCGCTCCCTGGTGGTGCGCGGCGAGCGCGGCCAGCGCGTTGAGGTGACCGTGCAGGTACGGCTCGGCGAGGTCGCGGACGGCCGCCGACGCCTCCTCGATGGCCCTGGTGAACTCCGCGGTTCGACCGAGATTGATCAGCGCGGAGAGGCGCTGCACCATGGCGTCCGCTCGCGCCGCCGGGTCGTTGGTGGTGCGGATCACCCGCTCCAGCAGGACGTACGACTCCGCGGAGCGGCTGGCCTCCTGCAACGCCCGGGCGTGCGTGAGGGCGTCAACCTGGTCCTCGACCCGGTCGAGCCAGCCCACCCGCCAACCTCCTGTCGTGCGCGCCAGGGCGCACCTGTTCGTCACGTCGCCCGCGACGCTTCATGATTATGTCGTGAGTACTTTGCCGCAACACCCCCCCGAAGGGACAGGCCCGGTCCGGCCGTCCGCCGCGGTGGCCCGGGCGGCCCGCTCGCTCGCCGCCGCCGGGGTCGGCTCCGCCC
>NZ_JAGPXZ010001190.1:0-1179 GCF_018070305.1 Micromonospora sp. M51
ATCCTGGGCCGACTGCCCGACGGGCGTACCGGGTCGGTCAACGACCTCGGCGCGCTGACCCGCGCGGCGGCCGTCGAGGCGTACGTGGCTGGGCAGGTGACCGACCCGATCGTGCGAGGGCTGCACGTGCGCTGGCTGGACGGGCCGGCCCAGGGGTGGAGCTGGGTGCAGGTACGCCCCGACGCGTGCCTCGTCGAGATGGTCTCGGTGACCGAACACCGCTTCTCCTGCGGCATCGACGCGGCCCGGCTGGCCGAGGATCTCGCCGCCGTTGCCGTGGGGGAGCGACTGCGGGAGAACGCGGTGGCGAACCTGCTGCCACGTGCCGAGTGGACCGCGCGGATCGCCGCGCTGAGCGAGCGCCGCCACGAACTGGTCGGCGGTTTCGCCTTCGACCATCTCTGCGCCGACTGACCGCACCCGTTTCACCTGCTCTTCCCCGCCGCGTACCGGCTCCGTGTCGGGTCGCGGCAATTTCCTGTGCGTCAGTTGAACCTTCCCGGCACCCGCCCCGTACTCCTGCGCGAATGAACAGGATCTCCCCATCCGCGTCGACCGGCGCGGGAGACGGTGCGGAAAGGGCATCGTCGGCCATCGACGCATTACCGGGTGGGTCACGGTGGGTCCCTGCCGCGGCCGTGCCCCCACACATCCGTCGGTCCGCCGAGGGCAGAAATCCACTACCGGATCGAGAAGGAGAGCAATTCGATGCGCAGGTCCACTCGGGCGCGCCGGCCTTCCGGCAACGCGCGGAGCAAGCGTCTGCTGGCAGTTGTCGGCACGCTCGCGGTCTTCGGCGGAGTTGTCGCCGTGACTCAGATTTCGTCGGCCCAGGACCGGCGGACAAATAAGCCACGTCCGGCCGCCGGGCAGTGTGTGGAGCCGAGCCCGGGCGCGACCGCGCCGACCGGCGCCGGTTCGACCAGCCGAACCTGGCAGAACGGTCGGTGGGTGCGTAATCACTGGGGTGACGGACAGCAGTCGGTCCCCGAGTGTGAGGACGGCAAGGACGGCACGGTGGGCACCGGCACCGCCGTCGCCTGTCCGGATGTGGCGGCCAAACTGCCGCAGGTGCCGAACCGGGCGCGGGCCGAGGTGGACCGCAACCTCGCCCAGTTGCAGACCCAGATCGCCGAGGCGGACCGCCGGCTGGCCGCCGAGGGCAACAAGGGTGAGGCG
>NZ_JAGPXZ010001191.1:0-1177 GCF_018070305.1 Micromonospora sp. M51
GGCAGGTCCGGGAGCGCCGGTACGGCACCGGCGCGGCCGGGCGCGCCTGGGTGACGGTGCTGACTCATGAGACTCCGTGCGGTGCGATCCTCGGCCAACTCCGCTGGTCGGCCGTTTGTGGACTCCCGCTGGCGACCGAGATTGCCGGCTGTGCTAGCAGGGCGCGTCGGAGTCACAGCGTAGGCGCTTGTGAAGACGTGCACAAATCGCGATCTTGCCGCTGCGTGGCGCGACAGCACCAGCACCCCCATCCCACAAGATCGATTGAACGGCCTGGTCCGCTCACCGCCGGGGCGATTATTGCTCAATCCCGACTTCTCTGACCAATCCCGCGCCGGCCCTGTCCCGGGTCGTCCCGGCGGTGGTAGGGGCAGCACTACGGAGGAGAGGCGGGGTTTCGGGATGGGGACACCGCGCCCGGCTGCCTAGCCTTTGGGCATGACCGCCGTTGCCGCCACCAGCGACCGACCGACGCTGGCACCGAGCATCCCCCGCCAACTCTTCGTCGACTCCGGGTACGTGGTGCTGGGCCTGCCCCTGGCGGTGGCCAGCTTCGTCCTCCTCGTCGTCGGCCTCGCGGTCGGCATCGGCCTGGTGGTCACGGTGATCGGCTTACCGATCCTCAGCGGCACCCTGTACGCCGCCCGTGGGCTGGCCGACGTCGAGCGGCTGCGGCTGCCCGCGGTGCTCCACCAACCCCGGATCCGGCCGCACTACCGGCTGCCCGAGGCCGGCGCGAACGCCTGGCGGCGGATCTTCGTGCCGATGCGGGACGCCCAGTCCTGGCTCGACCTGGCACACGGCATCCTGCGGCTGATCGCGGCGGTGGGCACCTTCGTGGTGACGGTGTCCTGGTGGGCCGCGGCCATCACCGGCTCGCTCTACTGGGCGTACGACTGGGCGCTGCCCCGGGCCGACGGCGAGGGTGACCAGGACCTGGCGCAGTTGCTCGGCCTGGGCGACTCGACCACCGCCCGGATCGGCCTGTACACCGCGCTCGGGGTGTTCTTCCTGATCACCCTGCCGATCGTGGTGCGGGGCTGCGCGCTGCTGCAGGCCAGCTTCGCCAAGGCCATGCTGACCGGGGTGGCCGAGATGCGCGACCGGATCACCGTGCTGGAGGAGCAGAAGCGAGCCGCGGTGTCCGCCGAGGCCTCCGCGCTACGCCGGCTGGAAC
>NZ_JAGPXZ010001192.1:0-1177 GCF_018070305.1 Micromonospora sp. M51
GCACCGGGCTGGGCGCGCTGGTGGTCACCGCCGCCGCGTTCGGGGCGCCCGGCGCGACCGTCGCCGACGCCTGGGTCGGCGCGCTCCTGCTGGTCGCCGCGGTCCTGCTCTTCCTGGCCCCCTCCATCGACGCCGGTCGTCGCGCCGACCTCACCCTCGACGGCTCGGACCTGGCCGCCGCGGCGGTCACGACCGCCCTGATCGCCACCCTGGTACGGATCGGGGCGGTCCTCGCCCCGGGCGCGCAGCTGGCGGTGGCCGCCGCCCTGCTCCTGGTGGTCGCCGTGGGCGCCCGCAGCATGCCCGAGGAGTGGCGACGCGGACCGATCCTCGGCCTCACCGTCGGCGGCGCCCTGATCGGGGTGCTCGCCGGCTGGTCGGCGGTGCGCGGTGGGGTCGGCGTGCTGGCCACCCCCGGCCCCATCTGGAGGGGCGACCTGAGCGACTGGCCGGCCGCCCCCGTCGGCGGTGCCACCTGGCAGGCGCCGGTCGCGCTGGCGCTGCTGGCCCTCGCCGCGGGCATTCTGCTCCCACCGCCGTGGCGCTGGGACGTGTCCGGGGTGGCGGTGGTGCTCGCCACCATCGGCGCGCCGGCCGCATTCGATCTGGCCTGGTGGTCGCCGGTCCTGGTCGGCGGAATGGTCGCCACCGTGTTCGGCATGGCCGCGGTGGCCACCGAGGAGGCGCGCGCCGGGCTGTCCCGGGCCACAGTGGCCGGGGTCGTCGCGCTGCACGCCGCCGGAGCCGGGCTGGTCCGCCCGTGGACCACAGCCCTGGCGCTGGGCAGCATCGCTCTGATCGGCGTGGTGGTGGCCACGCTGGCCCGCGTTCTCGCCGACCCACAGGTCACCGACATCGACACCGAGGGGATGCCGCCCCACCTGGCGCAGATCGGCGGCGCGGCGATCGGTGCCGCCCTGCTGGCCCTGCCCGGTGCGGTGGCGGCACTGTCCGCCGAGTTCGAACACTCGGCGGAGGTGGTGCTGACCGCCGCGCTGGCGGCCACCAGCCTCGGCCTGGCCGCCGTGGCAGCGGTGCGGCGACAGGTGCCGCAATATCTGCCCTGGGTCAGCGTGGCGGTGGTCGGCGGGGCCACCATCAGCGCCCTCGCCGCCATCCCCACCGGCCTCGCCGCGGGCGTCTACGCGGCCGCTGCCGCCCTGCTCGGTGTGCTGGC
>NZ_JAGPXZ010001193.1:0-1175 GCF_018070305.1 Micromonospora sp. M51
GCGGCCGGTCGAGCAGTTGCGTCGAGGCGCCGAGGAGATCACCGGGAGGGCCGGTGCGGGCCGGCTGCCGGTGCCGGCGTCGGCCGACGAGATCCACCGCCTGGCGGTCACCCTCAACGGCATGCTGGACCGGTTGGAATCCGCCCGCGTCCGGCAGCGGGCCTTCGTCTCCGACGCCGCACACGAGCTGCGCAGCCCGTTGACCAACATCCGGACGGAACTGGAGGTGGCCCAGCGCCTCGCCGACCGGACGGACTGGACGGCGGTGACCGCCAACCTGCTCACCGACACCGACCGGCTGAGTCGCCTGGTCGACGACCTTCTGCTGCTGGCGCGCCTGGACGAGACGCCGCCGACGCGGGGGACCGGCCCGGTGGAGCTGGGCGCGTTGCTGGCGGACGTCGCCGCCCGCTACCCGTCGCCGCCGGTGCGGGTGACGCCGCCGGCGAGCCCGCTGTGGACGATCGGCACCGTCGAGGAGCTGCGTCGCGTGCTGGCCAACCTGGTCGACAACGCGGTACGGCACGCGGACGGCAGTGTGGTGCTCGCGGCCGAGGCGACAGGGCCTGACGTCGGGGCGTACCACCTGGTGACGGTGACCGACGACGGCCCGGGGATCCCGGTGGCGGACCGGGAGCGGGTCTTCGACCGGTTCACCCGGCTGGATGACGGACGGGCCCGCGACGACGGGGGCGCCGGCCTGGGGCTGGCCATCGTCCGGGAGTTGGTCCGACGGGCCGGCGGCAGCATCACACTGACCGACGCGCCGCAGCGGCAGGGGCTACGGGTGTGCCTGCTGCTGCCCGCGCTGCCGGTAGAGCGCTGACGGCGGCCCACCCTCACCAGCGGTCAGCGGCGGCGGGTGCAGACCTGCTTGGACCGGGCCACGGTGTCGGTGGACCAGGCGACAGCGACAGTGAAGCAGAAGTCGTTGGTGCGGTTGAGCGCGTAGATGACGAAGCTGGTCGTGCCCGCCGGCAAGGTGGCGAAGATGTTGTGGGCCTGGCCGGTGCGACCGCCCGCGATGACCACCGGGCCCTCGCTGCCGGCCGGGTACGTCCAGTTCAGCGCGATGCTGTCCCGGTTGTCGCGCAGGGTCACCGCGGTGGGTGGGGTGCCGGGCGACGCCACGGCGGCAGCCGACGTGGGTGCCGAGCCGCCCGGGGCGGGCGCGG
>NZ_JAGPXZ010001194.1:0-1171 GCF_018070305.1 Micromonospora sp. M51
CCGCCGACCAGGTCGGCCTGCCACCCCGGCTGGGCGACACCAACCTGTCGGTACGCGCCGGTGAGGCACTCGCCGTACGCGGACCCAACGGTGCCGGCAAGTCCACCCTGGCGTTGCTGCTCGGCGGTCTGCTCCGGCCGGGCAGTGGGCGGGTCACCGCGTCCGCCGAACTGGCCGGCCCGGACCACCGCACTCCCCCGCACCGCTGGCGGGCGCCCGCGCTGGCCCGGCGGCTCGGGTCGGTCTTCCAGGATCCGGACCACCAGTTCGTCACCAGCACCGTCTTCGACGAGCTGGCGCTCGGCCCACGCCGCACCGGTCAACCGGAGGCGGTGGTCAACGAGACGGTGGCCGGGCTGCTGGAACGGCTGCGGCTGGCCCGACTCGCCGCCGCCAACCCGTACACCCTCTCCGGTGGTGAGGCGCGGCGGCTGAGCGTGGCGACCGCCCTGGCCACCGCGCCCCGCCTGTTGATCTGCGACGAACCCACCTTCGGCCAGGACCGGCGGACCTGGCGGGAGTTGGTCGACCTCTTCGCCGACCTGCGCGACGCCGGGCACGGGGTGGTCACCGTCACCCACGACGCGGACTTCGTCGCCGCGCTCGCCGACCGCACCGTCACCCTGCACCGCGCCCCGGACGACCACCGATGATCAGCATCGAGCCGGTCGCCGCGCCGGACGCGCCGTTGGCCCGCCGCAACCCGGTGGCGAAGGTCGCCGCCGCACTCGCCTTCTCGTTCATCCTGCTGGCCACCCTGGACCCGGTCGCCCCGGCGATCGCCATCGCCCTCGAACTGGCCGTGCTGCCGCTGTTCGGCATCCGCTACCGGGTACTGGCCCGACGGGCCTGGCCCCTGCTGCTCAGCGCCGCCGGCATCCTGGTCACCCTGGTGCTGTTCGCCGCCGACCGGTCCGGTCGGGTCCTGCTGGACGCGGGGCCGGTGCTGGTGAGCACCGGCGTGCTGCTCACCGCGCTCGGCCTGGTGCTGCGGGTGTTCGCGGTGGCGCTGCCCGGCGTGATCGTGTTCGCGACCACCGACCCCACCGACCTGGCCGACGCGTTGATCCAGAACGCGAAGGCGCCGGCCCGGTTCGCCATCGGGGCGCTGGCCGCGTTCCGGCTGGTGCCGCTGCTCGGCCAGGAGTGGCAGATGATCAGCATGGCTCGG
>NZ_JAGPXZ010001195.1:0-1169 GCF_018070305.1 Micromonospora sp. M51
GGCTCTATCCGGCCGCGTTCGGGGTGCTCGCGCTCTCCCGGGCGTACGGTGTGGCCCGCTCCGCGGCGGTGCCCCGGTTGTTGCCGGAGGGTCTCGGCCTGTCCCAGGTGGGCGCCCGGGCCAGCGTCTACGGCACTGTCGCGGGCGCGCTGGTAGCGCCGATCGGGTTGGCAGCGTTCTGGTTCGGCCCGCAGTGGCCGCTACGGGTCGCGTCGGTGATCTTCCTGGTCGGCATGGTGATCTCGCTGCGGCTGCCACCGAAGGCCGACTCGGAGCCACCCGAGCGGGTCCCCCGGCCCCTGCGCGCGCTGGGCCGCCGCCGTGGTGACCGGCCACTGGGCCGGGGCCGACCGTCCGGTCGGCTGGTGATCGCCACCCTGATCGGCGCCGCGATGCTCCGCGCGCTCTACGGCTTCCTGCTGCTCTTCCTCGCCTTCGCGATCAAGAAGGGCGACCTGACCACAGTGGTGTTCGGCCGGGACCTGGGTGCCGAGTGGGCGCTGGGCGTCGTCGGCGGCGCGCTCGCGGTCGGCACCTTCCTGGCCACCGCCATCGGCACCCGGCTGCGCATTCACCGCCCGACCGCCATCCAGTCGAGCAGCATGATCATCGTGGCCGGCGTCGCGGTGCTCGCCGTGATCCAGTTCTCGCTGGTGATGGTCGCCCTGCTCTGCCTGGTCGCCGCTCTGGTCAGCGGGGTGGCGAAGCTGGCCGTGGACGCCTCGATCCAGGAGCGCATCCCGGAACGGTTGCGGGCCAGTTCCTTCGCCCACTCCGAGACGGTGCTGATGCTCGCCTTCGTCGCCGGCGGCGGGCTCGGGCTGGTGCCGTTCGACGGTCGGATGGGCATCGCCGTCGCCGCCGGGGTCGGCGTACTGGCCGCGATCCGGGGGGTGCTGGCCGCCGCCCGGCTGCGCGGCGAGAAGCTGGCCGGCCGGCCGCTCGGCGACGACGAGCTGACCGAGGACGAGCCGGCGGACGAGCCCGGGGATTCGGCACCGACCTCACCGGCACCGGCCCAGACCAGCTCCCCGCAGTACGACGACCCGAGCCTCGCCCCGCCGGGCTACCACATCTACCGCCCGTCGTCGGCGGTCGGCGGCCCGGGTGGCGGGGCCGACGACGAGACCCGCCGGGAGTCCCCCGGCTCACTCTCGTGACCGGTCTGC
>NZ_JAGPXZ010000012.1:0-25453 GCF_018070305.1 Micromonospora sp. M51
CGGTGTCGACGCCCCGATCCTCCAGCTGGGCACGGACCGACCATTCGGCCGCCCACCAGAGCGAGCGGTCCACGTCCGCGTAGACCGCTGCCACCACGTCGGCGGGAGTGTGGGCACCGGCGGCGACCGCCGCCCGGACCTGGTCGAGCCGGGCCCGACGGTGGGCGAGGTAGAAATCGGCGGCGGCGGCGCAGTCGGCCAGCGCCGGGCCGTGTCCGGGCAACGCCGGAATCCCCCGGTACGCGGACAGCAGCTCCAGGCTGGTCAGGTAGTCACCGAGGTGCCCATCCGGGTGGGCGACCACGGTGGTGCCCCGGCCGAGGATGGTGTCGCCGGTGAGCACCACCCGCTCGTCGTCGTGCTCGACCAGGAAGCAGACCGAGTCGGCGGTGTGCCCCGGCGTCGGCAGCGGACGGATGCGCAGACCGAAGTCACCGAAGCTCTCGCCCGGCCCGGTCAGCGGTTCCACGCCGATGGTGTGCGCCGGGTCGACGGCGAGGACGGGCACCGCGCCGAGCAGCTCGCTCAGCCGGGCGGCGCCCTCGGTGTGGTCGGGATGGCCGTGGGTGATCAGGATCAGCCCGACCGGACCGTGCTCGACGATCCGGGTCAGGTGCCCCTCGTCGGCCGGCCCCGGGTCGACCACCGTGGCGTACTCGGCGGCCGGGGCGCGCAGCACCCAGGTGTTGGTGCCGTCGAGGGTCATCGGCCCCGGGTTGGGGGCACGCAGCAGCGAAACCCAGCGGGGCAACTCGTCGGCAAGCGCCGCCACCGCCCCCGTCACGTGCCCGCTCATGGCTGCGATCGTACGACCCCGCCCGCCACACCCCACGATCTTGCACTGGCGGCCCCTGATTCATCCCCGTTCAGGGCTTTCGTCCGAGCAGAAAGTGCAAGATCGCGGGGCGATGGGGACGCGTCAGGCGACCTCGACGATCAGTTCGATCTCCACCGGGGCGTCGAGGGGCAGCTCGGCCACACCTACCGCACTACGCGCGTGGCGGCCGGCCTCCCCGAAGACGGTGCCGAGGAGGTCGGAGGCACCGTTGATCACGGCGGGCTGACCGGTGAAGCCGGGCGCGGAGGCCACGAACCCGGTCACCTTCACCACCTTGACCACGTTTTCCAGGCCGACCAGCGAGTCGACAGCGGCCAGCGCGTTGAGCGCACACCGCTGGGCCAGATCCTTCGCCTGCTCGGCGGAGATCCCGGCGCCGACCTTGCCGGTCCCGAGCAGCTTGCCCTCGGCCATCGGCAACTGGCCGGAAACGTACACGTGCTGCCCGGACTGCACGGCCGGGACGTAGCTGGCCACCGGCGGCACGACCTCGGGCAGTTCGAGGCCGAGCTCGGCGAGCTTCGCGTGCGGACCGTTGCTCACGCCTTCGGCCGCTTCAGGTAGGCGACCAGCTGGTCCGGGTTCGGGCCGGGGACCACGGCGACGAGCTCCCACCCGTCCTCGCCCCAGTTGTCGAGGATCTGCTTGGTCGCGTGGACCAGCAGCGGGACCGTGGAGTATTCCCACTTCTGCATCGCTGAAGGGCTCCCTCTCGGTGCGGAATTGTTCGAGGGACAGCCTACGGTCCGCTGGCGGGACGGGGTACGGGACGCTGCTCCGACGTGGCCGGCAGTTCCCCGCAGCGCCCTTCGTGCTCGTACCCCTGGGGGCAGCGGGACCGGTCCGGCAGCAGCAGGTCGCAGAAGACCCGGTGCCGGTTGTTCTGATCGTCGGCATTGGACACGGTGGTCTCGCCGGCGTCCAGCTCGGGCAGGAACCCCAGGGACACCGCGACCCGTCCGGCCAGCACCGTCGCCGCCGCCAGGTTCGGCACCCGGATCGGCAGATGGATGACGAAGCCCGGCTCGTCGTCGTCGCGGATCCGCTCGACGGGCTGGCTCGGCACGCGGGCCGCCTCCGCCTGCTCCGGCGTCCGGCGGTACGACCGTTCGTTGATCGGCTGGTTGGTGACCTGCCCGCCGGCCTCGGCCACGGTCCCCGGCCGGCGGGGCCGGTCGTTCGTCGGGAAGTGGGTACGAGGAACGTTGTCCGCGTCGCGCATGCACTGCCTCCGGTCGTACCTCTCGGACCATGCTTCCGGCCCGGCCCCATTCGTCCGTTCCGGCCCCCGCACCGGGGACGAAGGTAGGTCTGTGGCCCCAGTCCCGCCAACAGGACGCGCACAAGAGGTCACCAACAGTCACATATGCGACACACCGCAGGTCGGGGGCCCGACACCGGAACCGACCCGGGTACCGCTCACCGGATCGCTGGACCTCCCGGGCAGGCAGGGGCGACACCGAGGGGGTCATCGACCGCTACCCTTCCGGTCGGACGGTCGCGCAGCGCCCGGACGCCCGCTCGATCACGCTCGGCGCCAGGGGTGGCGGCGGGCGCCGCACCCCTGGGGGAAAGACATGACCCACCCGCCCAGCGGCGACCAGGCCGGCCCACCCGTCCACCCGCCGGCGCACCCGGATCAGCCCGGCGCGCCGGGTGTCCCCAGCCAGTCCACCCCCACCCCGCCGCCGGGGCAGCCCAGTCTCCCCGCGCCCCCCGCCCGGGCGGCGCTGCCCGCCGCCCCGGCCTCGGCCGCCGCGCCGACGTCGGGCACCCCGAACCCCTCGCCGATCCCCCCGGCCCCGCCGGCCTACCCGCCCTACCCGGGCACGGCCGAGCCGAAGAAGAAGCGCGGCCTGCTGATCGCGGCCATCGCACTCGTTGTGATCATGGTGCTGTGCGTGGGCGGCGGCGTGGTGGCCTTCCTGACCCTGCGCAATGCCGAGACCGGCGAGGGCGCCAAGGAGCCGGCGGTCGCCGTCGACGAGTTCCTCACCGCGATCTACAAGGACCGCGACGCGACAAAGGCCGCCAGTCGCGTCTGCGCCGCGGCCCGCGACGACGACAAGATCGCCGCGAAGGTCGCCGAGGTGGACAAGTACGCCTCCGCGTACCAGAACCCGCGCTTCCGGTGGACCACCCCGAAGGTGGACAACCAGACCGGGGAACGGGCCACCGTCTCCACCCGGCTCACCATGACCACCGCCGACGAGAAGGTGGCCGACCAGGAACTGCGCTTCACTGTGGTGCAGAAGACGGGTTGGTGGGTCTGCGAGGTCGCGTGACCCCGATGCCTGGATAGGCTCGACGGGTGTGTGCAGCTGAGCGCCCGATCGACCCGGCCGGTGCCGGATGGCCTGCCCGTCTCCACGTGGTGACCGGCAAGGGCGGCACCGGTAAGACCAGCGTGGCGGCGGCGCTGGCCCTCGCGCTCGCTGCCGGGGGTCGGCGCACCCTGCTGGTCGAGGTCGAGGGGCGGCAGGGCATCGCGCAGCTGTTCGGCATCGACCCGCTGCCCTACGAGGAGCGGCACCTCGCCGACGCGCCGGACGGCGGTGAGGTGCGGGCGCTCGCGGTGGACGCCGAGGAGGCGCTGCTCGAGTACCTGGACATGTTCTACAAGCTGGGCGCGGCCGGCCGGGCACTGCGCAAGCTCGGTGCCATCGACTTCGCCACCACCATCGCGCCCGGCCTGCGCGACGTCCTGCTCACCGGCAAGGTGAAGGAGGCCACCACCCGCACCAACGGGCAGCGGCGCGCGTACGACGCCGTGGTGCTGGACGTGAAGCGCACCTTCGACGACGTGGTGTTGCAGCACACCGACCCGGCGAAGGCCGCGGAGATCTTCGCGAACCCGTTCTACCAGGCGATGAGCTCGACCTTCGCCGGCACTCAGGAATACATGGCGATGGAGAAGCTGGGTCAGCTGCACGCCCGGGGCGAATGGGACCTGATCGTGGTGGACACGCCACCGTCCCGTTCGGCACTTGACTTCCTGGACGCGCCGGCCCGACTCTCCCGTTTCCTCGACGGCCGGATGCTGCGACTGCTGCTGGCCCCGGCGCGAAGCGGCGGCCGGAGCATGTTCAGCCTGGTCACCGCCTCGTTCGGGATGTTCTCGAAGGTGGTGCAGAAGGTGCTCGGCGCGCAGCTGCTCACCGACCTGTCCGGCTTCGTGGCGGCGCTGGATTCGATGTTCGGCGGTTTCCGGCAGCGCGCCGAGCAGACGTACCGCATCCTGCAGGCGCGGGAGACGGCCTTTCTCCTGGTCGCGACGCCGGAGCCGGACGCGGTCCGGGAAGCCGCCTACTTCGCGGGCCGGCTGCGCGAGGAGCAGATGCCACTGGCCGGCCTGGTGCTCAACCGGGTGCACCGCCCGGCGGTCCCGGAGCTGGACGCCGAGCAGAGCCGGGTCGCCGCCGAGCGGCTGACCGAGCTGGGTGGGCACGAGGCCACCGCCGACGTGCTGCGGGCGCACGCGGCGCTGGCGCGCCAGGCGGTACGCGAGCAGCAGGTCGCCGCACGCTTCACCGAGGCGTTCCCGGCCGTGCCGGCGGTTTCGGTTACGGCGCAGCCCGCCGACGTGCACGACGTCGACGGGCTACGGACGATCGGCGCGGCGATCAGCCGGCCGTGACCGGCGTCAGTTGGCCGCGCTGACGAGAATCTTGTCCTTGCCGGCCTTGTCCTTGCTGTTCTTCTTCATCGCGGCCTCGAACATCTTGCGCCAGCTCGTCACCTGCGGGTGACGACGCAGCAGCGCCCGCCGTTCGCGTTCGGTCATGCCGCCCCACACACCGAACTCGATCCGGTTGTCCAGCGCGTCGGCCAGGCACTCGTACCGAACTGGGCAGCTCCGGCAGATCCGCTTCGCCACGTTCTGTTCGGCGCCCTGTACGAACAACGCGTCCGGGTCCCCGTTCTGACATGCCGCCAGTGACGGCCAGTCAGTGATCATGCCCATGTGTACACGTCCCCCCTTGCAGTACCTACCGACCTCGTCGATGCACGTCAGCCGGCAATTCCCCCCGATCGCCCGGCCCGCCTTCCCCAAGGCGGCGCGGACGACATGTGGCGCTGTCGCCGCCCCCATCATGCTCTGTAGTCGACCGATTACGCAACGTTGTCGACGAAATCCATCATTCCGGACACTCCCGGCTTCCCGGGCCTTCGACCGCCGGTTACCCCGCCGAGGTCAGCGATAACGCTGCGCCGCCTCACTGAATCGGAGGAGACTCACGCCAGGTCACACGCAACCAAGCACCGGGGGTCGTGCGTTTAGCACAACGAGGGCAGCGCGCGCAGGAAATGGGGAAAGAACGCCCCAGCGCCCCTCGTTCCCTACTCGCGTACCCTGTCGAGGTGACCTGGATGCGGAAACGTGACCACAATGTGCTGACCAACGCCGCATCGCTACTCGTGTGTGGCCTGCTGGCCGGCGTGGTGGTCGCCGCGGCGGCCTTCCCCGCGGTAGCGATGTCCGGCCTGGCCGCGAAGGCCGGCGCCGAGACATTCGGTGCCCTGCCCACGGAGCTGACGGTGGCCCGCGCGCCACAGATCAGCTACCTGATGGCCTCGGACGGCAAGACCCCGCTCGCGACGATGTACGACGAGAACCGGCGGGACGTGAAGCTCCCAGACATCTCGCCGGCAATGCAGAAGGCCATCATCGCGGCCGAGGACCACGACTTCTACAAGCACAACGGCGTCGACATCAACGGTGTCGCCCGCGCGTTCGTGAACAACCAGAGCGAGGGCGCCGGTCGGCAGGGCGCATCGACGCTGACCATGCAGTACGTCCGGCTGGCCATCGCCTACTCGGCCACCCACCCGGCGGACGTCGTCGCGGCGACCGAGGACACCAGCGCCCGCAAGCTCCGCGAGATGCGGCTGGCTCTCCAGGTCGACAAGGAATTCTCCAAGGACGAGATCCTCACCCGCTACCTCAACCTCGCCTCGTTCGGCAACGGCGCGTACGGCATCTACGCCGCCAGCCAGGTCTACTTCGGCAAGCCGCCGAGCAAGCTGAAGATCGAGGAAGCGGCCCTGCTGGCCGGCATGGTCAAGGCGCCGACGACGAACGACCCGACCACCGAGGCCGGCTACCCGCTCGCACTGGAGCGGCGTAACTACGTCATCCAGAACATGGTCGACATCAAGGCCATCACCCAGCAGGAGGCGGACGCCGCCAAGGCGACCAAGCTGGTCGTGAAGGACAAGCGCACCCCGAACGGCTGCGTCGCCGCCAACGTCAACGAGTGGGGCTTCTTCTGCGACTACTTCTACCGCTGGTGGATGGATCAGGAGACGTTCGGCTCGACCACGTACGACCGGGAGCGTCGGCTCAAGAGCGGCGGCTACACCGTCGTGACCTCGCTCGACGTCCAGGCGCAGCGCGGTGCGGACAAGGCCGTCCGTAAGGCCAAGAGCGTGAACAGCAAGGAAGCGGCAATGGTCGCGGTGGTCGAGCCGGGCAGCGGCCGGGTGCGGGCCCTCGCGGTCAACCGGCAGTTCAAGCTCGACGACCCGAAGAACCCGAAGAACAAGCTCTCCAGCGACCCGGCCAAAAGCAGGAAGGGCATCCGGGGCAACTACCCGGCGACAGTGAACCCGCTGCTCACCGGCGGCAACGGCATCACCGGTTACCAGGCCGGCTCGACCTTCAAGATCTTCAGCATCCTGGCCGCGCTGGAGAAGGGCATTCCGCTCAGCTACACGATCAACGCGCCCCAGCAGTTCAAGTCGGAATACATCATCGACAGCAGCAGCCCGGCCGCCTGCAAGGGCACCCACTTCTACTGCCCGACCAACTCCGGCCTGAAGGCCGGCGGCGTGCAGAACATGTGGAGCGCCTTCAGCGCGTCGATCAACACGTACTTCGTCCCGCTGCAACAGCAGGTCGGCGCGGAGAACGTGGTCGACGCCGCCCGGCGGGCCGGCATCCAGTTCCGGGCGAGCAACGACGCCAAGTTCGCCGCGACCAAGGATGCCGCCCACCAGTGGGGCGCGTTCACCCTCGGTGTCTCCTCCACCACGCCGCTCGACCTGGCCAACGCGTACGCCACCCTCGCGGCGGACGGGAAGTACTGCGAGCCGATCCCGGTGCAGGAAATCCGCGACCCGGAGGGCAACAAGCTGGACATCGCCAACCCTCGCTGCGAGAAGCGGTTCAGCACCGAGGTGGCCCGGGCCGCCGTGGACGCCGCCCGCTGTCCGGTCGGTGACAATTCCAGCACCAGCAAGTGCGGTGGCAGCCGTACGGCCCGCGTGGTGAAGGGCATCGTCGACGCGCCAGTGGCCGGCAAGTCCGGCACCACTGACTCGGAGAAGACGGCCGCCCTGGTCGCCATGACCAAGCAGTACTCGGTGGCCGGCATCATGGCCGACCCGGACTGGCCGCAGACGAACGTCAAGATGAAGCACGCCGAGAAGGACGGCATCAACCCACCGGTGTACGAGACCCTGCGCGATGCCATGAAGGGCAAGGACCGGGTCCAGTTCACACCACCCGGCCAGAAGATCTCCGAGGGTGACCAGCGCAGCATCCCCGACGTGAAGTGCGTGTCGGTGGAGCAGGCGAAGTCCCGGCTCAAGGGCGCCGGCTTCGAGCCGGTCGTCTCCAGCGCCAAGGTGCCGTCCTCCTGCAAGGCGGGCGACGCGGCCGGCACCAGCCCGGACGGACGCACGATCAAGGGTGGTGTGGTCACCATCCAGGTCAGCAGCGGCGGCGGCACGCCGGGCAACACCGACGGCACTCCGGGCAACCCGCCCGGCAACCAGCCAGGTAGACCCGGCAACGGCCGCCCCAACGGCTGAGCCGACGGGTAGGACACGACGGGCGGGCACCCTCCTCGGGTGCCCGCCCGTTTCGTCTGCCCGGACCAGCTGGCGGCCACGACCACAGTCGTGCCGCGCCACCGACCCGGTGAGTCAGAGACCGAGCTGTCGGCGTACCTCGGCGGCCACCCGGCCACCCTCGGCCTGGCCCGCCACAGCGGCCTGGGCCGCCTTCATCGCCGGGCCCATCTGGGCCTTGCCGGTGAAGCCGCCCGCGGCGAGCGCCCCCGACACCAGCTCGGTCAACTCGGCGTCCGAGAGCTGCTTGGGCAGGTAGCGGTCCAACACCTCGCCCTCGGCGCTCTCCTTCGCGGCCTGCTCGGCGCGGCCGGCGTCGGCGAAGGCGGTGGCCGCCTCCCGACGCTTCTTGGCTTCCTTGGTCAACACCGCGAGCACCTCGTCATCGGTGAGCTCGCTTGGCCTTGCCGGCGACCTCGGCGGTGCCGACGGCGGCCAGGGCCATCCGCAGCGTGGAGGTGGTCAGCTCGTCGCGCGCCTTGAGCGCGGAACGCATGTCGGCGGTGAGGCGGTCCTTCAGCGTGCTCATGGACGGTCAAACTACCCTGAACGCCATGCGAAAGCGCACACTATTCCGGCTCGCCGCCGGAACCGCCACGATCGGCGCGGCCACCCTCGCGTACGCGTCGCTCATCGAGCGCAACATGTTCACACTGCGGCGGTACGACGTGCCGGTGCTCCCGACCGACGCGGAGCCGCTACGTGTGCTGCACCTGTCGGACCTGCACATGATGCCCGACCAGGCGCGCAAGCAGCGCTGGGTGGCGTCGCTGGCCGCCCTCGACCCCGACCTGGTGGTGGTGACCGGCGACAACATGGCGCACCCGGGCGCGGTGCCCGGGGTGCTACGGGCCCTGCAACCGCTGCTGGACTACCCGGGCGCGTTCGTGTTCGGCTCCAACGACTACACCGGGCCGGTGTTGAAGAATCCCTTCACCTACTTCCTGCCCGACCGGGAGTACACCGAGGGCGTGGAGCTTCCCTACGAGGAGCTGCGTCAGGTCTTCACCGGCGCCGGCTGGGCGGACCTGAACAACGCGCGGACGAGCCTCAAGGCCGGCGGCCGGGAGCTGGACCTCGTCGGCGTCGACGACCCCCACATCGACCGGGACGACTACCCGTCCGTGTCGGGCCGGGTGGCGTCCTCCGCCGACCTGTCCATCGCCGTGACGCACTCCCCCGAGCCACGGGTGCTCGACCAGATGGCGGCGGACGGATTCGGCCTCCTGCTGGCCGGGCACACCCACGGTGGTCAGGTGTGCGTACCGGGCTTCGGGGCCCTGGTGACCAACTGCGGCCTGCCGCGCTCGATGGCGCAAGGGCTGCACCGGTGGCCCGGCTCGGACTCCTGGCTGCACGTCTCCGCCGGTCTCGGCACCCACCCGACCGCCCCGGTCCGCTTCGCCTGCCCCCCGGAGGCCAGCATCCTCACCCTCATCCCCCGCTGACCCCTCTCGCGCCACCCGTCGCGGCGAGACCAGGCAGCTGTCGTTGATCGACTCGGGTTCCTGAAAGTTGGGGTGTCCTGGTCACGTCGACAGCCCGGCTTCCTGGAACCCGAGTCGATCAACGAACCAGCCCGGCCGGCGATCGCGCTGACGGGTCCGGTCGGCGGGGGTACCGAGTTTGACCATCGGGGCGGGTGGGCTACTATTTGTCGGCACGCCTCGGGGTGTGGCGCAGCTTGGTAGCGCGCTTCGTTCGGGACGAAGAGGTCGTCGGTTCGAATCCGGCCACCCCGACCAGAGGTAAGAGGGCACATCCGATCACGGATGTGCCCTCTGGCGTTTGTTGACCATGCACGGCCCAGCGCTGTGGCGATGCTGCCCAGCTGCGGCCATCCGGGGCACGTTGAACGCGCCCGCTGCCGCCTTCAACCTTTTGACCCTCGGCGGGGTCGTGACAGGTAACCAATCGAGGCGGGGGCTTATGGCAGCTGACGACGAGCATTTCCGAGAGTTCGTCGACACGCGCTACATGGATCTCTTGCGCGTGGCGTACCACCTCACCGGGTCGGCACAGGATGCGGAGGATCTGGTGCAGGCGGCGCTGGTGAAGGTGATGCGTCGGTGGCGGCGGGTCGAAGATCCGATGGCCTACCTGCGGCGCGTCATGATCAATCAGCACATCAGTAGTTGGCGCCGCTACCGGGTGCACGAGTTGGTGACGGCGATTCTGCCGGAGCGGTCCACCCGGGACATGACGGATGCGGTGGCGGAGCGGCACGCCCTGTACGCGGCGATGCGGGCACTGACGCCGCGCACCCGGGCCGTGATCGTGCTGCGGTACGTGGTCGATCTGCCGGAGGCGGAGGTCGCCGCCACCCTGGGCTGCTCGGTCGGGTCAGTCAAGAGCCGTGCGTCGAGGGGCCTGGCTCGCCTGCGGCTGGCACTGGCAGCGGACGCGCCGCCGTCGACACCGGCATCAACGGCAGCTCAGCCGGCACCGGACGGCACAACGAGGATGACGGGGGCAACGCCATGACTGTCGACGAGGAGCTGGGCCGGGCCCTGGCCGAGCTGAGCAGCACGCTGACCCCGCAGCCGGATCCGTACGGTCGAGTCCTGGCGCGTTATCGACGGAGGCGGCAGCGACGCCTCGGCGGGCTGGCCCTGGCCCTCGTGGTCTCGGTGGGTGGCACAGCCTTCGCCGTGGCCGGCCCGGCCCGGACCACGCAGCCACCACCAGCGAACTCGAACGAGTCCATCGCACCCGTACTGGCCTGGTCGGACAAACTGCTTCAGTCGCCGCCACGCGGTGCGGTCGCCCGGGACACCAGCTATGTCCGCCAGCTTTCCGACCTTTTGTTGGACGCCCAGCGCCGAGGAGACTTTCCCAACCTGACGGTGCCGGTCAACGCGGTGAAGGTCCTCTTCATCGACGACGTCAACGACCAACGGATCGCGCTCGCCGCCTTCGTCCGTGCCCAGCCCGATCCGGTCACCGGCTGGCCCAGCGCCGCAGTGTGGCTCGTCGCCGAGAAGGGCGCCAGCGCCGAGAAGCTGGCCAGCACCGGCTCTGTTCGGGGTACGAGCGACGCTCTGGAACCCTACGAGAGCCTTGCCGTGGACGACCCGTCCGGTCCGGGAAAGGCGATACACGTGGCGATCGCACCCGCCGGCTGCGCCTTCCTCACCTCACCGGTGCTCAACGGCAACGCGTTCCAGTGGGCCTCGGAGCCGACCGGTTCCTACCTGATCCGCACGCCGCAGACCCAGCGACCCGAGTGGTGGCGGGTCAACTGCGGCGCGGTGACGCGCAAGATAACTCCCGGGCCGGGCTCACTGGCGGCCAAGCCGATCACCGACGCCCAGCTCGCGACCGCGATGTCCCGGGTACGGGGAGATGTCACGGCGCAGCGGGCCCGAGAGCTGGTGTACCAGTCGGCCCAGTCGGCGGGCTACCGCCTGACCGCCCTGCCGAGCGTGGTGTGGGGCGGGCACGTTGCCGGCATCCCGACCGGCGGATCACCAACCGCCGGCGAGCCGTCGGTGACGAACGGCCAGGTGACCGTCCTGGCTGCTCCCGCAGTCGACGGCAGCTGGGTCGGCGAGGTGACGATCGAGCCCGATCAACCACGGTCCGACAGCGTCATCAGCACCGGCACCTCGTTCACCGTGCCGACGGATCCGACCGATCCCGCAAGCGTGCTGGCCGTGCCGATCGACGGCGACGCGGCCGGTGGCGGGGACCAGCAGTTCCTGCTGGTGGTGACCCCGGTTGCGGCCACCACTGTGCGCGTCCTACGGGACGGGCAAGAGGTGGCGAGGGCCCCGGCCAGCGGCTCCGGGGCGGCGTTGACAGTGCCCCGACCCACCGCGGGTCTCGTGGTGACGGCGCTCGACGGCTCCGGCAGGACACTCGCCAGCGCGCAGGTGTCTGACGAGGGTGCGCAGGGGACACCGGAGACGGATGCCTGGAACCAGGAATGACCGCGAGGAAGTGGCCCGGTCCGAACGACCGGGCCACCTCCGGGTACGCCGTCAGTCCGTCTTCCGCTTCACGTGAGGCAGGTCTGCGCCGGGTACGGAAGCCTGGTCACTCGACCACGATCCTGGTGCGTCGGCATCGGGCAAGCCCCACGACAGTGGCGCCAACGACGAGCAGCAGCAGGCCACCAACAGTCAGAGCGGTCACCGGGGTGCCGGTCACCGGAAGCCCCCCACCGGATTCGCTGCCCCCACCGGCACCGCCGCCGGGGGAAGAGGTGCCGGTTGGCTGGACCGTGCCATCACCATCCGGGGACTGTCGCGTGGGCGTGGGCGTAGTCGTGGGTTGGGCGGCCGACGGGCTCGGAGTCGGTGTCGCTCCAGCCGTCACGGTGACGTCGAGCGACTGGTCCTCATACGGGTGGTCACCGGACCAGACCCACTGGGTGATGGGCACGGTCGGGGTGATCTTCCAGCTGCCATCCCTGTTGCGGCCCACATTGCGGTAGGACGTGTTCGCGGGCATGTAGTAAAGGCCGACCGGGTAGGTCCCCGCCTTGGCCGTCGGCGGTGCCGTGACCCGGAATGGGTTGCTGGCCCCCCACGTCTCGGACGTCTGCCCGGGGGTGATCACCTCGGGGAGGTAGCAGAGCAGCTCGACGTCTCCGGTGCACGTCGCGCCCGTCGGGCCCGTCAGCGTCAACGGCGATTTGCCATAGGTCTGGATGGTCACGAAGGCCCCCTCGGCGTCGTAGTTGCCGAGGACGCTGAGGGGCACCGGAAGCTCTGCGGATTGCCCCGGAGCCAAGGTGATGTCGGCAATCTGGGGTGCCGACATGAACGTCCGGTACTCGACGTCGGCTCTGGCCGGGGCTGCGACAGCTAGCGGAACGCACATGGCCATAAGGGAGGCCAGACCGAACCGTGCCACCGCTGTACTTCGTTGCATGAACTGTTCCTTCGCGGTGCCTGAAGGGCGATGACCGTACAGGGAGGTGAGCAAGACCTACGAAAGCTAGCGAACGACCAGCAACCTCGTTGTCCCACAAGCCGGAATCTGGATCAGTTCAACCAAACGAACGATGTCCCTCCCGGCTTTTCCCCCGGTCCGGGCCACGTTCGTTGAGCTGTCCGCCGTCCGTCCCCGCGTGACGATCCCGAATGTGCCAGCGCTGTACGAGCGGCTGCCCGTACAAGCCCTCGGGGGATCTGGAGATGCGTATGTTGTCGCAACTGCGGTTGCTGAATCGTGGCGTGCTGGCCTTACTGACGGCCCTCCTGGTGTTGGTTGCGTCCGGTACACCGGCGTTCGCGGCGGCCCTGCCGCCACCCGCTCCGGTCAGCGCGAAACTGGTGTCCGAGACCCAGGTCGAGGTGAGCTGGCCGGCGGTGGCGGGCGCCAGCAGCTACGAGGTACGGCGTGGGACCGTCTCGGGTGGCCCGTACACGACGGTGGGTACCGTCACCGGAACGTCGTACCTGGACGGAACCGTCGCCGCCGAGACCACGTACTACTACGTGGTGCGGTCCCGATCCGGCAAGCGGGCGTCGGGTGACTCGTCCGAGGTGTCGGTGCAGACCTCGCTGGCGAAGCCCGTTAACGTGCGGGCGACCGCGGCGGAGACGAGCATGACCCTGCGGTGGAAGGCCGTGGCCGGCACCGCGCGGTACGAGATCGTCCGCCTGAGTAACGATGCCCCGGTGGAGACGGTGGTCGGCACCACGACGTCAACCGAGTACGTGGACACCGGCCTCACTGTCGCCACCCGCTACGTCTACTGGATCCGGGCGGTCGCCACGGGCGGCGCCACTGCCACGTCCGACGCCGTGCGGGTCTACACCGGACCTGCCACCACGACGACTGTCACTGTGTCGCCGGGCTCGGTGGAGCAGGGACAGCGGATCCTGCTCATCGCGAACGTGCGGTACGCCGACGGTCGGATCCCTGGCGGTGAGGTCGCGTTCATGTCCGCCGCCGGAGCTGTCGCGTTCGCCACTGTCAACGGCACCGACGGCACGGCGATCGCCATGGTCAACGGCGCCGGCTGGACTCCGACCTCGGTCTACGCCCAGTTCCAGGGCTACGACTGGCCGGCGGCCGGGGCGAGCGTGTCCGGCGACGCGGTGCCAGTGGTCACCCAGCCCTACGGCGCGGTGGCCTTCAACGGCCCCTCATGGCTGAAGCTCGGTTCCTGGGAGGAGGCGGTCGCCGCCGGCGACCTGACCGGCGATGGCCTCTCCGACGTGGTGATCACGACGACCGAGTACTCCGACGACGCCAACGACCATTCCGCTTTCCTGTTCGTGCAGGAGGCGGACAACCAGCTCGTGATGAAGCAGCAGGTGGCGATGTCCACCTCCAGCGGCGGCAGTATGTATCCGGTGATCGGCGACCTGGACGGTGACGGCGCGAACGAGCTGGTCGTCGCCACCGGCGACGGTGTCGACGTGTTCCGCCGTACCGGATCGGGGCTCTCGGCGGCGGAGCACCTGTCGTTCGGCGACGACCTCATCGACCTCAGGCTCCGCGACCTCGATGGTGACGGCCGGACGGACATCGTCGCGGTGAGCGACAACGGCGTCCTGGTGCGGTACGGCGACGACAACGGCAGCTTCGCGCCCGCCGCTCTCGTCTCTGCGCACCGCGGCTTCGTCCTGGACGTGGTCGACATGACCGGGGACGGCCGGGCGGACCTGGTGGTGCAGCTCGGGCAGCTGATCCAGATCAGCGCCCAGGTGCAGCCCCGGTCGTTCGCGGCCCCCGTGGGATATCAGGCGCCCGCCGGGCATCAGCAGACGGTGGCTTCCATGGCGGTCGGCGACGTGACCGGCGACGGCAGGAAGGACGTCGTCGTCACCGTGTCCGGCAACGCGCCGAACGCCCAGGTGCAGGTGCTCACGCACGACAGCGCCGGTGTGCTCGGACGGTGGATCCGCTACCCGGTGTACGAGATGCCGGACGCCATCGCGATCGCGGACGTCAACAACGACGGTCGGGACGACGTCGCCATCACCCACGGCGGTTGGAGCGCGGCGAGTGTCCTGTTGCAGCGGCCGGACGGCTGGCTGGGCAACGAGTTCCGGGTCTCCCAGTTGCCGCCCGCCAGTTCCTTCACCCCGCGTGGCCTCGCGGTGGCCGACATCAACAACGACGGCCTGAAGGACCTGCTGATGGCCAACTACAACTACGGTCTGGTGGTCGTACCGCAGCGGCCCGCAGCCACGTCGGCGGCGTCACCGAAGGTCCAGGTGGGTCGGGCCTGAGCGACGGTGGCGACGGGCCCGCTTCCCGGGCCCGGGCGGGCTTTGCCTGCAACCACCAGTGAGCACGAGGAACGGCCCGGTCGCTTCGACCGGGCCGTTTCCTCGTACGCAGCGAGTTCGGCGCCTTCTCAGCGGCGTTCGCGCCTGTCAGTCCTGTCGTTCGGTGCGTTCGATCTCCGCGAACGCGGCGGCCAGGTAGTCGCCCAACGGCACGCTGGTCGTCGCCAACAGGTCGGCCACCAGCAGCGGGGCATGCCGGGCCAGCGCCGACGCGTCAGGCGGCGCCTCGTCGCCGTCGGGGTCGTACACCCCGAGCGCGCCGGCCAGCAGGACGAGCACCACGTGCGGGTCGACATCGGAACGCCACCGCGTCGACTGCTGCACGCAGCGGGTCAACACCTGGCGGATGTCGTCGCCGGTCAACCCGTCCGGATGGCTCTCCTCCAGCAGCAGTCGGACCACCGCGCCGAGCACCAGCCCGGACCGCTCGTCCGCGGCGAGACCGCCGACTGCCTCGTCGTACGCCTGACCGTCGCGTGCCTGGGCGGCGGCGACGGCCGTCGTGGCGGTGACCGCGATGGCGCGGGCGGTAGCGGGCAGGTGTCGCCAGGTGCCGGTCATCGGGTCAGCATCGCAGACCCGGCGGACAACGCCGGACCGCCGTCAGCCGAGTGGATCATCGTGGGATTGGTCACCCGGCGGCCTGCGGCCAGCGGGGCGACGTCCAAAAGTGTTCGCGCGGTGTCGCACCCGGCGAACAGAATGCCGGACATGCTGCGTCGTGCCCTACCCCGCCGTTTCGAAGCTCGCCGACTCCTGATCGGCACCCTGTTGTCGGCGATCGGGCGCGGTCTGACCCTGCCGTTCCTGTTCATCTACTTCACCGACGTACGCGGACTCACCGACACCCGGGCGGGCCTGGTGATCGGCTGGTACGGCGCGGTCACCCTGGCGCTGTCACCGCTGGGCGGGACGCTCATCGACCGATTCGGCGCCCGCCGGGTGGTGGTGCCCTGCCTGCTGATCGAGGCCATCGGCACCGGCTCGCTGGCGCTGGTGAACTCGACCGGCTCGGCGGTGCTGGTGATGACGGTGATCGCCGTCGGCAGCTCGGCGATCTGGTCCGGGCAGAACACGATCCTCGCCTCGTTGACCGGAGACGACGAACGGCAACGGGTCTTCGGGCTGAACTTCGCCCTGCTCAACCTCGGTATCGGCATTGGTGGCATGACGTCCGGCGCGATCGTCGACACCGCCCGGCCAGGCACGTTCCAGATCATCTACGTGCTCGACGCGGTGAGTTACCTGATGCCGGCGCTGATCCTGCTGACCCTGCCGGGCGTCGGTCACCGACTCGTCCGCCCCAGGACCGGCGGCGAGCCGTCCGCCGGTGGCTACCTGACAGTGCTCCGCGACCGCCCGTTCCGCCGACTGGTGATCTTCGGTCTCATCCTCACCACCTGCGGGTACGCCCAGATCGAGGTGGGCTTCGCCGCGTACGCCGTGCGGGTCGTCGAGGTGACGCCCCAGGTGGTCGCCTGGGCGCTCGCGGCCAACACGGTAATGATCGTGCTGGCCCAGCTCCTGGTGCTCCGCCGGATCGAGGGGCGTAGCCGTACCGGTGCACTCGCCGTGGTCGGGGCGGTGTTCGCCGGCGCCTGGTTGGTCCTCGGTGCCGGCGGCCTGGTCAGCGCCGAAAACGCCGTCTTTGCCGCGCTGTGCGTGGTGGCCTGCTCGGCGATCTTCGGCTTTGGCGAGACGATGCTGTCGCCGGTGATGCCCGCGCTGACGAACGCGCTGGCCACCGACGAGCTGCGCGGCCGGTACAACGCCATGAGTTCAATGATCTTCGGGATCAGCGGCGTGATCGGACCGGTGACCGCCGGCCCGCTCCTCGGCGCCGCCCACGGCAGCGTCTGGGTGGCGACAGTGGTCGGCGGTTGCCTGATCGCCTCGCTGGTCGCCCTCTCCCTGCGCCGACTGCTCACCGCCGAGCAGGACGGCGTAGCGACGAGCGCCCCGACGTCCCGCACCGCCGCGCCCACCCCCGCCTGACGTGCTCGATCCTGGATGTAGTGGCCTCGATGCGTGTCAATGCCACTACCTCCATGTTCGAGCGCGATCTTGCAGCAGGCGGCGGGCGCGCGGCGGGCGGCGAGCGGCGGGCGCGGGCTGATGCGGGGCGGCGGGCTTTGGAACGGGTCGGGCCCCGGAGCTGGTGCTCCGGGGCCCGATCTCGCGGGGTCGGCCGTCAGGCGGCGGGGACCTCAGCGGTGGTGCGGATCCGGTCCAGCGTCGGTGCGGAGACCGGCGACTGGGCGGTCAGGTAGTCCACGAACGCGTCCAGGTCGATCTGGCCGGTGACCAGGTTCGTCCCGGCGGTGAGGGCGCTGAACCCGTCGCCGCCGCCAGCCAGGAAGTTGTTCACCGTCACCCGGTAGGTGGCGGCGGTGTCGACGGCGGTGCCGCCGAGGGTGAGGCTGCCCCGGACGACGCGGGTGCCGGCGCACGGGTCGGCGGTGGGGGCGGTAGTGCCGTTGAGGTCGACCACGTAGCCCACGGTGGAGGACGGGTACAAGATCCGGCCGGTGACGAACTGCTGCTCCAGTACGCAGTAGAGCTGCGCACCGGTCAGGTCCAGCGTCACCAGGTTGTTGGCGAACGGCTGCACCGTGAACGCCTCCTCGTAGGTGACCGGGCCGGCGTCGAGGTCGGCCCGGACCCCGCCCGGGTTCATGAAGGCAGCGACGGCGTTCTGCTCGTCGTCGGTGGCAGCAAGCTGCGCGTCGGCGATCAGGTTGCCCAGTGGCGATTCACCGCACGAGGCTGGCACCTGCGGCGAGCAGGTGGCGAGCAGATTCTCCTGGGTCTTGGTGATCGCGGTCGTGGTCTCGCCGACCTGGCGGTCGGCGACCGGGCCGAGCACGGTCTTGTACCGCTCGATCAGCGCGGTCTGCTTCCGGTCCGGGTCGACGTCCCGGCTGACCACCACGTTGTTCGCGCTGGCGGAGACCACGTCACCGCTGTGCCGGTCGATCTTGAGGTCGATGTCGGTGACCAGGCGACCGAACGAGCTGGCGCTGGTGACCAGCTTGCCGTTGATGTCGCAGTTGTACGCCTGGTGGGTGTGCCCGCTGACCACCACGTCGATCGACGGGTCCATCCGGTTGGTGATGTCCACGATGGGGCCGGTCATGCCGACGCAGTCGTTGATCCCGCCGGTCGCCGCCTGGGTGCCACCCTCGTGCAGCAGCACGACGATCGCCTCCACGCCCTTGCGGCGCAGCTCGCGAGCGTACCGGTTGGCGGTGTCCGCCTCGTCGGCGAAGCTGAGACCGGCGACGCCCTGCTGGCTGACGATCTGCGGGGTGCCCTCCAGGGTCATGCCGATGAAGCCGACCTTGACGCCCTGCACCTTGTGAATCGCGTACGGGGCCATCAGCGGCTTGCCGGTGGCGGTCGTGAAGGCGTTCGCGGACAGGTACTGGAAGTCGGCCCCCCGGTACGGGGTGCCGTCGACGCAGCCGTCCACCGGGTGGCAGCCGCCGTTCTGGATCCGCAGCAGCTCGGCGGCGCCCTCGTCGAACTCGTGGTTGCCGACGCTGGCGGAGTCCAGCCCGGCCATGCTCAGCGCCTCGATGGTCGGCTCGTCGTGGAACGCGGCCGAGAGCAGCGGGGACGCGCCGATCAGGTCACCGGCGGCGACCGTGATGGTGTTCTTCTTCTTGGCTGCGGCGCGCAGCTCGGCCAGGTGGGTGGCCAGGAACTCGACGCCACCCGCGGTCTGCCCGGCGATGGTGCCGCTGGACCCGCTCGGCGGTTCGAGGTTGCCGTGGAAGTCGTTGAGGGCCAGCAGGGTGACGTCGACCGGCTTCGGCCGCGCGTCGGCTTGCTCAGGGCTGGTGGCGACCGCGCCGAAAGCGGCCACCGCGAGCGCGGTCAGGCCGACAGCGGCCCGGCGCATCCCGGGTATGAACATGGATCTCCTCGTGAGAATCGGCGCGGACGGTGCCCGGCCTCTGGGTCGACCGGGCCGCCGACGGACGCCGTCGGAAGGGTCGCGGTTGGGCGGCGGTTGAGCATGGCCCCCGCCCCGACAGCCTCTCATCCGTACGCCGACCGGTCGAGCCGGGCAGCACATCGGAGCAGCGCGTACGCCGGGACCAGAATCGATCACCGTTTACCGCGGTCTGCCCGACAGTGTCGGAGCCAGGGTCTAGAAAGGACGGGACAGTCATCGCGGGCAGGAGGCATCGTGAGCGGAACGACACCGGTGGCGGAGCAGGTGCGATCGGCCGACGGCACGCCCATCGCGTTCGAGCGGTCCGGTGCCGGGCCGGCGCTCATCCTGGTCGGCGGCGCGTTCGCCGATCGCCAGGCGACCCGTGACCTGGCCGCCGCGTTGGCGACGGATTTCACCGCCTTCGGCTATGACCGTCGGGGTCGCGGCTACAGCGGCGACACCGCACCGTACGAGGTCGGTCGTGAGATCGACGACCTGGCCGCCGTGATCGCCGCGGCAGGTGGTTCCGCCGCCCTCTACGGCATCTCCTCCGGTGCCGTCCTGGCCGCCCTCGCCACCGCACAGGGCCTGCCGGTGACCAGGCTGGTGCTGTTCGAGCCACCGTTTCAGGTTGGTTCGCACGTGGGCGTCAGCAAGGACATCACCCCGCAGCTCATCGAGCTGATCGCCGCCGACGACCGGGACGGCGCGGTGACGACCTTCCTCAGCGCCTCGGTGGGGCTGCCGGCCGAGCAGATCACCGCGATGCGGTCGCAGCCGATGTGGGCGGGGCTGACGGCGCTCGCGCACACCCTGGTGTACGACGCGATCGTCACCGCCGGAGGGCGACTCCCCGCCGAACGGCTGGCGGCCATCACCGCGCCGACCCTCGCCCTGGACAGCACTGGCAGTCCAGAGTGGTTGCGGGACGCGAGTCGGGCGGCGGCCGAGGCAGTGCCGGGCGGCCGGTCGGTGAGCCTCGACGGCGGCTACCACGACGTGCCGCCGGCGACGTTGGCCCCGGTGCTGCGCGAGTTCCTGCTCGGCTGACGACACCGGCGCGCCGCCCGACCAGCGCACCGCCGACCAGCACACCGGCGACCAGCGCACCGGCGGGCCAGCGCACCGCCGACCAGCGCACCGGTGGGCCAGCGCACCGACGGCCACCGCACCGACGGGACATGACTGGCGGGCCACCTGGCCGGCGCGAGCCCGGCGGGTCAGCCGTCGATCAGTGCCTCGTCGACCAGTGCCGTCACGGCGTCCGGTGGCCAGGTGCCCGCGACGCCGGGGCGGGCCGACAGGTAGGTGGCGATCCGCTCGGCCGGCCAGCCGTGCGACTCGCGTAGCCCTTTGGCGATCATGCCGAGGTAGATCGGCGCGGGTGGCCGGCACCGCGCGGCAGACGCCCTCTCGGGGGCGGTGAAGGTGAGCAGCGGAACGCCGTCGCGGTGGCCCGGGCAGACGAGCGTTTCGTACCGGCCCGGGCCGAGGGTCGCCCGTCCGTTGGCGACGGCGGCGGCAATGGCCGCGCCGGTCGCCGGAATCAGGTCGGTCGGGTCGCCCGGCGGGCGGTACATCTCCTGCGCGGCGATGTCGGTGAACTGCTCCAGGGTGACCAGGTAGGCGCGGGCGGCGGCCTCGCCCGGTAGGTGCGGGTCGTAGAAGGCCATTCCGCCGGTCCAGGCACCCGACTCGCCGGCGAAGTAGATGCCGCCGGGCAGCGACACGGCCGCCGACCGGCTCGGTGGGCGCCGGTCGCGGCAGCCGGGGTACGTCCGCTTTCCGCCGGGTGGGCAGCCACCACCGATGTACCAGCCCAACCGGGCGGCGTGCATGTTCGAGCCGTACGAGACGTACCAGACCAGCACGACGACGCCTCAGAAGCCGCAGGTCTGCCCGGCGGAGTGGCTCACCGGCACGGTGTGGGTCACGCAGCCGCCGGCCTGAACGGAGTGCAGCAGGAAGGCGGTGGGCTCGTGGACCCAACCGATCTGCTCGTCGGCGCTCATGGTGAGCGTGCTCTGCTTCCAGGTGCTGGGTGCCACGGTGAGGACCGTGCCCGCGTACGCCGTGGTGACCGGGCGGTGCAGGTGGCCGGCGGCGACCCGTACGACGTGCCGGTGCCGGCCGATCACCTCGGCGAGCGCGTCACCGTCGGCGAGCCGGATGGCGTCCGCCACCGGGATGCCGACAGCGACGGGTGGGTGGTGCAGGAAGATCAGTGCCGGCGCCTCGGGTCGCCCGGCCAGCACCCCGTCGAGCCAGCCGAGCTGTTCCTCGCCGAGTTGGCCACCGTCGCTGCCGGGGACGAGCGAGTCGAGCACCACGACGGTCGCCGCCTCGTGGTCGACGTGGTAGTAGGCCGAGAAGCCGCCGCCGAGCCACTGAGTGCCGCCGAACGCGTCGAGCAGGGACTCCCGGTCGTCATGGTTGCCGGCGGCCAGGTGCACCGGCAGCGGGAACCGGCCGATGACCTCGCGCAGCGCCGCGTACTCGTCGGGCTGGCCGTGGTCGACCAGGTCGCCGCTGATCACCACGCAGTCCGGGCGGGGTCGTATCGCCAGCACCCGGCCGAGCGCTCGGTGCAACCCGGCGGCCGGTTCGGCGGCGAGCAGGCCGGTGGTCAGGTGCGGATCACTGAGCTGGGCGATGAGCATGGGCTCGCCTCCTCGGCGCCGGATGCCTCACGCTATCGCCGGACGCGGCATCCCGGGAACCGGGTTACCGGGATGCCGGAGCTGCGGCGGCGGGAGTCCACAGGCTGCGTCCACAGCCTGTGGATAGCACGTGTGTACGAAGACGGATTGGTCCCCGCCGCCGTGAGTACGCTTGATCGAGCGGCTCGGCGTCAGCCGGGCCCCTCCCCTACCTGGAACGACGTGCGAGTGGATCATCAGCGAGTCATCCGTGACGTCACCGTCCGCCTGCCGATGGCGTCGAGCACGCCGGAGGCGTGTCGATGGACGGTCACCGCGCTGTCCCGCCACACCCCGGCGACCATCTCCGTGCTGCTCGCGGTCCACGACCGCCTGCGCTGCGTCGCCGCGACCGGGGCCTGGCAGGTCTTCGCCACCGTGCCGGCGCGCACCGGCATCGTCGGCCGGGTGTACGCGCCGGGCGGTCCCGCCGTCGTCCCGGACGTCAGCGTCGACCCGGACTACCTACCGGTGCGCCCCGACGTGACGGCCGAGCTGTGCGTACCGGTGCTGGACCCGACGGGCCGGGCGATCGGCGTGCTCGACCTGCAGTGGAGTGAGCCGACCGACCTGGAGCCGTGGCGGGGGACCGCGCAGCGGCTGGCCGACGGGCTCGGCGCGCGGATCGCCGCCCTCGGCGGCCCACCGGCGGAGAGCCGCAGCGAGACGTTGCTCCGGCACGCCGCCGCGCTCTCCTCCGCCCCGACCGAGGGGGAGGTGATGGGGGCGGCGGCCCGCGCCGCCCGGGAGGTCTCCACGCTCTCCACAGCGCTGCTGCTGATCGGCGGTCAGCTCGGCCCGTCCCCGGCGACGCCGAGCGATCTGGAGACCCGGATCCGCGCCGAGTTGGCCGGGGCGGGTCCGGTTGCCCTGGACCGGATGGTCGACCGAGCTCACCGGTACGGCGCCGGGTACACGCTGGGCGAGGCCGGGCACCCGCCGACCGAGGACTACCGCCCTCTGACCCGAGCGGGGGTACGCACGCTGGTCGCCGTGCCGGTCGGGCCGGCGGATGCCGGTGGGGTGTTGCTGGTCGCCGACGAACGCGCGCTGCGCCCGGACCCGACCACCGTCAGCCTGATGGAGTTGCTCGCCGGGCAGGCCTGGACGAGCGTGGACCGGCTGCGCACGCTGGCCCGGTTGCGCGAGCAGGCCAGCTCCGACCCGCTGACCGGGTTGCGGCACACCGGCCCGTTCGGGCAGCGGATCGCGGCGGCCACCCCCGGCCGTACGGCCCTGCTGGCGATCGACGTGGACGGCTTCAAGACCGTGAACGACACGTACGGCCACCAGGCCGGCGACCGGGTGCTGGTCGGGTTGGCCCGGGCGTTGGAGGCGGCGTTGCGGCACGGCGACGAGTTGTACCGGATCGGCGGCGACGAGTTCGTTGCGGTGATCGAGGTGAGCCGCCCGGAGGAGGCGGTCCGGATCGCCGAACGGCTGACCGAGGCCGCCCGACGGATCGGCCGCACGATCAGCGTGGGTGTCGCAGTACCCCGCCCCGGCGAAGCCCCCGAACGCACCCTGAGAAGAGCCGACCAGGCCCTCTACGCGGTGAAACGCCAGGGCCGAGACGGCGTACACCTCTCAGCAGCCTGACCCCCCGCGGCCCGCAGCCGTCGATCTTGCGCTTTCGGTAGGCGTTTTGCCGCTCTTACCCCTTGTGTCGGCACCGAAAGTGCAAGATCGCCGCAGTCGGGGAAGGGCAGGGCCGGGAAGGGCCGGGGTTAGGGGGTGTGGAGTTCCTTGGCCAGGAGCTCGGCGATCTGGGCGGTGTTGAGGGCCGCGCCTTTGCGGAGGTTGTCGCCGGTGACGAAGAAGTCGAGGGCGCGCGGGTCGTCCAGAGCGCGGCGGATCCGCCCGACCCAGGACGGGTCGGTGCCGACGGCGTCGATCGGCATCGGGAACTCCCCGGCTGCGGGGTCGTCGACCAGGATCACCCCGGGAGCGTTGCGCAGCGCCTCGCGGGCGCCCTCGGCGTCCACCTCGCTGGCGAAGACCGCGTGCACGGCCACCGAGTGCGCGGTGACCACCGGCACCCGGACGCAGGTGGCGGAGACCTTGAGGTCGGGCAGGCCGAGGATCTTCCGCGACTCGTTGCGGATCTTCACCTCTTCCGACGACCAGCCGCTGTCCGCCGGGGAGCCGGCCCAGGGGACCACGTTGAGCGCCATGGGTGCCGGGAACGGACCCAGGTCGTCACCGACCGCCTGGCGTACGTCGCCGGTGCGCGAACCGAGCGTCCGGTCGCCGGCGACCTTGGTGAGCTGGTCGTGCAGGATGTCGACGCCGGACTGACCGGCGCCGGAGACCGCCTGGTAGGAGGCGAGCACCAGCTCTCGCAGGCCGTACTCGCGGTGCAGTGGCGCGACCGCGACGATCATCGCGAGGGTCGTGCAGTTGGCGTTGGCGATGATGCCCCGGGGCCGGTTGCGGACCTGCTCGGGGTTGATCTCGGGAACGACGAGCGGGACGTCACGGTCCATGCGGAACGCGCCGGAGTTGTCGACGGCGATCGCGCCCCGGGCGACGGCGATCGGCGCCCACTCGGCGGAGACCTCGTCGGGCACGTCGAACATGGCCACGTCGACACCGTCGAACGCCTCGGGGGTCAGCGCCTGGACGACGAGTTCCTCACCCCGACAGCGCACCCGACGCCCGACGGAGCGCTCGGAGGCGAGCAGGCGGATCTCACCCCAGACGTTGCGCCGCCCGGTGAGCAGCTCACACATCACGGTGCCGACGGCACCTGTCGCTCCGACCACGGCGAGGGTGGGCAGCGCCGTCATCGGCGCTACCTACCCGTCCCCGCGTAGACCACGGCTTCGGTGTCGCCGCCCAGCTCGAACGCGTCGTGGATGGCGCGGACGGCGGCGTCGAGGTCGGTGTCCCGGCAGACGACGGAGACCCGGATCTCGGAGGTGGAGATCATTTCGATGTTGACTCCGGCCGCGCCGAGCGCGGCGAAGAAGCCGGCTGCCACACCGGGGTGCGAGCGCATGCCGGCGCCGATCAGCGAGACCTTGCCGACGTGGTCGTCGTAGAGCAGGCCCTTGAACTTGACCGGCTCCTGGATCTTGCTGAGCGCCGCCATCGCGGTGGGCCCGTCGGCCTTGGGCAGGGTGAACGAGATGTCCGTCCGGCCGGTGCCCTCGGTGGAGACGTTCTGCACGATCATGTCGATGTTGATCTCGGCACCGGCGACGGTGTCGAAGATCCGCGCGGCGGCACCGGGCTCGTCGGGCACCCCGACGATCGTGATCTTGGCCTCGCTGCGGTCGTGTGCGACCCCGGTGATCAGTGCCTGCTCCACGGAAAGGTCCTCCATCGATCCGGTGACCATCGTGCCGGTGTTGGTCGAGTATGACGAACGGACGTGGATCGGCAACCCCGCCCGGCGGGCGTACTCCACGCTACGCAGGTGCAGCACCTTCGCGCCGCAGGCGGCCAGCTCCAGCATCTCCTCGTAGGTGATGTCCTTGATGTGCCGGGCGTTGGGCACGATCCGCGGGTCGGCGGTGAAGACGCCGTCCACGTCGGTGTAGATCTCGCAGACGTCGGCGTGCAGGGCGGCGGCGAGCGCCACCGCTGTGGTGTCCGAACCACCACGGCCCAGCGTGGTGACGTCCTTGGTGTCCTGCGAGACGCCCTGGAAGCCGGCCACGATGACCACCGACCCCTCGTCGAGCGCGCCCTTGAGCCGCCCGGGGGTGACGTCGATGATCCGGGCGCGGCCGTGCACCGAGGTGGTGATCACGCCGGCCTGCGAACCGGTGAACGAGCGGGCTTCGTACCCCAGGTTGTGGATGGCCATGGCCAGCAGGGCCATGGAGATCCGCTCCCCGGCGGTGAGCAGCATGTCCAG
>NZ_JAGPXZ010000120.1:0-11615 GCF_018070305.1 Micromonospora sp. M51
GTGACCCTCTGGACGGCGCCCGGTCCGGCCGGGCTGACCGTCTCGTCGACCCTGGTGGCCGAGGGGGAACCGGACCGACTGCTCGGGTTGATCGACCCGGAGTCCGACCTCTGGGCGGCCGTCGAGGAGTCGGGTCGGTTCGCGGTCACGCCGCTCGGCCCGCCGCACCGGCAGCTCGCCGACCGGTTCGCCGGCCTCTTTCCGGCTCCGGGCGGGCTGTTCGCCACCGGCGACTGGGTCGAGACGTCGTACGGGCCGGTCCCGGCGGACGGCGGCGGCTGGGCCGGGTGCCGGCTGGACACCGCACGGGAGTACGGCTGGGGCCTGCTGGTCGAGGCCACGATCGAGGCCGTCGACCTGGCCGAGGAGTCCGTCCCGCTGCTGCACTACCGCGGTCGCTACCACGAGTTGCCGGCCTGACCGGGGCGTCTCGTCCGGGCCCGACCGATCACCGCAGTGACCTGAGTCACTTGGCGCAGCCAGCCAACCGCTCGGCGCACTCGCCGACCGTCGTCGATCTCAGCCTTCCCTGCCGGGGAGTGCGCTCTTTACGGTGCGCGAAACTCCTCTGACGCCTGTGAAGGTGGTGATCCACAGATGTCCACGGACACACCCGCTCCGGCTGCTTCCGAGTCGGACAAGTACCTGGCCGTACAACGGTCGGACGAGTTCGCCGGGCTGCGGCGTGCGCTGCGCGGCTTCGTCTTCCCGATGACCGTCGCGTTCTTCCTGTGGTATGCGCTCTACGTCATTCTCTCCGCGTACGCCCGGGACTTCATGGGCACGAAGCTGTTCGGCAGCAACATCAACGTCGCGCTGGTCTTCGGCCTGCTCCAGTTCGTCTCCACGTTCCTGATCGCCTGGCTCTACTCCCGGTACGCGGACCGGAAGATCGACCCCATCGCGGACCGGATCCGCGCCGAGATCGGGGAGGTGACCCATGAGCACGGTCCACGCGGTTGAGACGTTCCTCGCGGCGGAGGCGGGCAACCACACCGCCCGCAACCTGACCATCACGCTCTTCCTGGTCTTCGTGGCGGTGACCCTGGGCATCACCATCTGGGCCAGCCGGCAGACCAAGACGGCGACCGACTTCTACGCGGGTGGCCGGTCCTTCTCCGGTTTCCAGAACGGCATGGCGATCGGCGGCGACTACATGTCGGCCGCCTCGTTCCTCGGCATCGCCGGCATCATCGCGCTGTACGGCTACGACGGCTTCCTCTACTCGATCGGCTTCCTGGTCGCCTGGCTGGTGGCCCTGCTGCTGGTGGCGGAGCTGCTGCGGAACTCGGGCCGGTACACGATGGCGGACGTGCTGGCGTTCCGGATGCGTCAGCGTCCGGTGCGTACGGCGGCGGCGGTCTCCACCATCACGGTGTCGATCTTCTACCTGCTCGCCCAGATGGTGGGTGCCGGCGCGCTGGTCGCGCTGCTGCTCGGCATCCGGCCGGGGACGACCTTCCTCGGCATGGACGCGGACACCGCGAAGGTGGCCACCATCATCATGGTCGGCGCGCTGATGATCATTTATGTCACGGTGGGTGGCATGAAGGGCACCACCTACGTGCAGATCGTCAAGGCGTTCCTGCTCATGGGCGGTGCGCTGCTGATGACCATCCTGGTGCTGGCCAAGTTCAACTTCAACCTGTCGGCGCTGCTGGGCCAGGCGGCCGAGGCATCCGGCAAGGGCAGCGCGTTCCTCGAACCCGGGCTGCGGTACGGCGTGGAAGTCGCCGGCAACTCGACGCAGACCTTCTACAACAAGGTTGACCTGCTGTCCCTGGGCATCGCCCTGGTGCTCGGCACCGCCGGTCTGCCGCACATCCTGATCCGCTTCTACACGGTGCCGACCGCCAAGGCGGCCCGCAAGAGCGTGCTCTGGGCGATCGGCATCATCGGCACCTTCTACCTGCTCACCCTGGCCCTCGGCTTCGGTGCGGCGGCGCTGGTCGGCAGCCAGGCGATCACGGCGCAGGACAAGGCCGGCAACACCGCGGCGCCGCAGTTGGCCGAAGCGCTCGGCATCGACTTCTTCGGCGGCGAACTGGGCGGGGCAGCCCTGCTGGCGATCATCGCGGCGGTCGCCTTCGCCACCATCCTCGCGGTGGTCGCCGGGTTGACGCTGGCCTCGTCGTCCAGCCTGGCGCACGACTTCTACGCCAACGTGCTGAAGAAGGGTGAGGCGTCGGAGCGGCAGGAGGTGCGGGTCGCCCGGATCTCCGCCCTGGTGATCGGCGCGGTGTCCATCCTGTTGTCGATCTACGCGCAGAACCTCAACGTGGCGTTCCTGGTGGCGTTGGCCTTCGCCGTCGCCGCCTCGGGCAACCTGCCGGCGATCCTCTACAGCCTCTTCTGGCGGCGGTTCAACACCTCCGGCGCGGTGTGGGCGATCTACGGCGGGCTGCTCTCGGCGGTGCTGCTGGTGTTCTTCTCGCCGGTGGTCTCCGGTGCGGCGACGTCGATGTTCCCGGACCACGACTGGCAGTGGTTCCCGCTGTCCAACCCGGGCATCCTCTCCATCCCGTTCGGTTTCCTCTGCGGGTGGATCGGCACTGTCATCTCCAAGGAACACGACGAGGACAAGTACGCCGAACTGGAGGTGCGCGCCCTCACCGGTGCTGGCGCGCACTGACAGCGGTACCCGACAGGGGGTCCCCTGTTGACGCACGACGTCAACAGGGGACCCCCTGCACCAATTCGACGGTCGGTAGGCTGAGCGGTATGAAGGTTGCTGAGCGCTTTGGTTCCGGTCACCGCGTCCTCGTCACCGGCGGAGCGGGCTTCGTCCCGTCGCACCTGGTAGACGCCCTGATCGCCCGAGGTTGCACAGTGGTGGCGCTGGACAATTTCGTGACCGGCTCCAAGGAGAACGTCGCCCACCTGCTGGACCGGCCGACCTTCACCCTCGTCGAGGCCGACATCTCCGAGGGTCTGCCGACCCACCACCCCGCGCTGGCCGAGCGGTTCGACGCGATCCTGCACATGGCCTCCCCGGCCAGCCCCACCGACTTCGCCCAGCTGCCGGTGGAGATCCTCCGGGTCGGCTCGGTCGGCACCCTGCACCTGCTGGAGCGCGCGGTCGCCGACGGCGCCCGGTTCCTGATGGCCTCCACCTCCGAGGCGTACGGGGACCCGAAGGAGCACCCGCAGCGCGAGACCTACTGGGGCAACGTCAACCCGATCGGGGTCCGCAGCGTCTACGACGAGGCCAAGCGCTTCTCCGAGGCCGCGACGATGGCGTACCACCGCTACCGCGGGCTCGACGCGGCGATCGTCCGGATCTTCAACACGTACGGCCCGCGGATGCGCCCGGACGACGGCCGCGCCATCCCCACCTTCATCTCGCAGGCGTTGCGCGGCGAGCCGATCACCGTGCACGGCACCGGCAACCAGACCCGGTCCATCTGCTTCGTCGAGGACCTGGTGCGCGGCATCCTGCTGCTGCTCGACTCGACCGAGACGGGCCCGGTCAACTGCGGCACCGAGCACGAGCTGACCATGCGACAACTCGCCGAGTTGATCGTGTCGCTCTCCGGCAGCAGCTCGAAGGTGACCTATGTCACCCGGGGCTCAGACGACCCGGAGATGCGCCGGCCGGACCTCACGCTCGCTCGTGAACTGCTCGGATACGAGCCGTCGATCGCGCCCGAAGATGGCCTGCGACGCACCATCGAGTACTTCCGGACGCGGCTCGGCTGACCGGATCCGCGCGTACCGGCCGTCGCTGAGTGTCGCCTGAAGGCGGTAGTGGCTCCGGCTACGTACCCTGAGTTACATGTCCGCGACCTCGTCTGCCGGCGTCCCGCATCCGTACCTGCACCGCAGCGCCGGGCGCGCGTCGGTGCCCGGCCCCGACCGGAGCGCCTCCGGGCGTGCCCGCCCGAGCGAGGCGCGCTTCTACCCGTCGCACGACGAGGAGCAGCTGCGGCCCGGCGGCCCGAACGGGCCCACCGGGCCTGGGGGCCCGGGTGGCGCCGGTGGGCCGGGACGGCGTGGCCCGCGACCGCGCTGGGGGCGGATCGCCCTGGTGGCGGGGGTCGCGGTGCTGGTGCTGGCGCTGCTCGGCAGCGTCGGCGCCTGGCTGTACGCCCGCAACCTCAACAGTGACCTGGCCCGCACCGACCCGTTCGCGGAGATCACCGGCGGTCGACCCGCCAAGACCGTCGATGGCGCGCTCAACATCCTGCTGGTCGGCAGCGACTCGCGGGATCCGGACGCACCGGTCGACACCAAGAGTCAGTGGCGCGCCGACACGATCATCGTCATGCACATCCCGGCCGACCACCAGGAGGCCTACCTGGTCTCCATCCCCCGGGACCTGTACGTGCCGATCCCGGAGAGCGCCGGAGCGGACTGCGGCTCCGGTTCACGCGCGAAGATCAACGCTGCGTTCGCGTTCGGTGGGCTGCCGCTGGCGGTACGCACCGTGGAGTGCTTCACCGATGTTCGGATCGACCACGTGATGGCGATCGACTTCGGCGGTTTCAAGGAGGTCACCGATGCCCTCGGCGGGGTGGACCTGAAGGTGGAACGCACCATCACGTCGATCCACAAGCCGTACCGGACGTTCACCAAGGGCACCAACCACATGGACGGCGCGGAGGCGCTGGACTGGATCCGGCAGCGCAAGCAGTTCCCGGACGGGGACTTCGCCCGGATGCGGCACCAGCAGGAGTTCCTTCGGGCGCTGATGGACAAGGCGGCCAGCACCGGCACGCTGGCGAACCCGAAGAAGCTCAACGACTTCCTCAAGTCGGTGACCGCGGCCGTAACCGTCGACCAGTCTTTCTCGGTTACAGACATGGCGCTGCAGTTCCGTAACCTGCGCGGCCAGAACCTCACCTTTGTGACCAGCCCGAACTCGGGCAGCGACACCATCAACGGCGAGTCGGTGGTGGTGTCGGACCGGGAGAAGGCGCTCGCGATGTACCAGGCCATGTCCGCGGACAAGATGGCCGACTGGGTCAAGGCCAACCCGCCGAAGAGCAACGACGGCGGCTGACGCCAACCCGAGGGGCACCAGCCGTTCGGGTCATCGAACAGCGACGATCGTCTGAGTCTGCGAAATTCGACGTCCGGATTGACCCGGGATGAACTCGCCAAGTCGATTTGATGTACGTACAGTGGTGCCGCCCCCTCCTGATCACGAGCTGGAGCACGCATGCCGGTTCAGGCCAGTCGTCGCCCTTCTTCCCCCGGGTCCGCCGCCCCCAGCGGTCGAATCGCTGCGGCCATACCCGCACAGTCGCGCCCCGGTGGTGGCGGGCCAGGCTCGCGCCCTCCGGGCGGCGGCGGTGACGGTGGTGACGACCGCCCGGGTGGCGGTGGGGCGAAGAAGCGGACCAAGCGCAAGGACCCGCTCTGGGCCAAGCTGACAGTCGTCTTCGGTGCCGTGTTGATGCTCAGCAGCGGCGTGGCCATCGTCGGCAGCAAGGCGCTGATCGGGCAGGCGACGGGCGGCATCGCGAAGGGCAACCTGCTGGGTGAGGCGGGCAAGTCCGACGCCGAGGGCGGGGCGAGCCTGGACGGCCCGATCGACATGCTGCTGCTCGGCGTGGACGCACGGGAGCGCTGGGCCGCCGACGACGTCCGCTCGGACAGCATCATCATCCTGCACATTCCGGCCACGCACGACCAGGCGTACCTGATCTCGATCCCCCGGGACACCGAGGCGCAGATCCCGGCGTTCGAAAAGAGCGGCTACGGCGGCGGCTCCGGGAAGATCAATGCCGCGTTCCAGGCCGGCGCCGCGAACGGTGGCGGCTGGGAGGGTGGCGCCCAGCTGATGGCCCAGACGATCAAGCGGCTCACCGGGATCAGCTTCGACGGCGCGGCGATCATCAACTTCGGTGGCTTCAAGAACGTCATCGACGCCCTGGGCACGGTGCGGATCTGCGTCACCCAGGAGGTCAAGTCGCTGCACATGTCGTACGTCGACGGCAAGCCGATGTGGAACGCGGACGCCAAGAAGACCGGCAAGCAGCGGACCCCGGTGGTGCACAAGAAGGGCTGCCAGGAGATGGAGGGTTGGGCCGCGCTCGACTACTCCCGCCAGCGCAAGACCCTCAAGAACGGCGACTACGACCGGCAGGCGAACCAGCAGCAGCTGATCAAGGCGATGGCCAAGAAGGCCACCGAGGGCGGGATGCTGACCAACCCGGCCAAGATGAATAACCTGATCAAGGCGGCGGGCAAGGCGTTCGTGCTGGACACCGGCGGCGTGCCGATCGAGGACTTCATCTTCACCATGCGCGGGGTCACCGGCAACGAGCTGACCATGCTCAAGACCAACAACGGCACGTTCAACGCCAACGGCAACAACACCGAGGGCTTGAACGAAGAGACGATGGCCATGTTCCGGGCGGTCAAGCAGGACAAACTCGCCGAGTTCGTCTTCACCCACCCCGAGGTGATCTCCACCCGCAAGTGACGCCGGTAGTCGCGGAAAAGCAGCGACGACCCCGTCACCGCCCGTAGCCTGACGTGAGCAGGTTTCACGTATCGGCTGCGGGGAGGCGGTCACGTCCAGGTGGGGACGGAACGCAGCGGGCCGGGCCGGAGCGGCCCCGTCCGCCCGGTCACCTCGCGCCCGTGGGTCGCGCATCATGCTCGGCGTCGGCCTGGCCCTCGTCCTGCTGGCCGGGCTCGCCGTGGCCGGGCTCAAGACGCTCAGCCACCGGTACGACCGCACGGTGACCAAGGAGCAACTGCTCGACCCCGACGCCCGTACCGCCCGCACCGACCTGGACGGGCCGCTCAACTACCTCCTGGTCGGCTCCGACCGACGACCCGGCGACAGCGGCCCGGACCAACGCTCGGACACCATCCTCATCGTGCACGTCCCCGCCGGGCAGCGGGAGGCGTACCTGGTCTCCATCCCGCGTGACCTGCTGGTCGCCATCCCGCCCGCCAACGGCTTCGGCGGTGGCCAGGACAAGATCAATGCGGCGTACGAGCACGGCGGCGGCGGGCAGGCCGGCGCCCAACTGCTCTCCGCCACCCTGCACCGGCTCACCGGAATCCAGTTCGACGGCGCCGCGTTGATCGACTTCTCCGGCTTCCGGAAGGTCATCGACCTGCTCGGCGGGGTGCAGATGTGCGTGGACACCGAGGTCCGCTCGATCCACACCAACCGGGTCTTCACCACCGGCTGCCACCAGATGGACGGCGCGCAGGCGCTGGACTACGTCCGACAGCGCTACGACCTGCCCGGCGGTGACTACGACCGGCAGCACCACCAGCAGCAGTTGCTCCGGGCGATGCTGGACAGCGCCGGCAGGGCGGACCTGCGAAGCAACCCCGTCAAACTCGACCAGGTGCTGCGGGCGGTCGGCAGCTCGTTGACAGTCGACACCAACGGCGTACCCCTGGAGGACCTGCTCCTCGCGCTGCGCGCGCTGCCGCCCGACGGGATGCGCGGCGTCCAGGTGCCCTCCTCGCCGCAGACCATCGACGAGGTCTCGTACGTGGTGCTCGACAACGGGGGCAACGGGCTGTTCGAGGCACTTCGCGACACCCGGGTGCCGGCCTGGGCGCAGGTCAACCCCCGCTGGGTGACCCGGTTGTGACGGTGTCGACGGCCCGGTCGGTGCCGAACCGGGCCACGAGGATCTAGTGTTGCTTCCTGTGTTCGGACCCCAGGTTCCCACCGTGCCCGTGACCGAGATCGCCGACGAGACCTACCTGCTGGACGTGCGGGAGGACGACGAGTGGGCGGCCGGCCACGCCCCCACCGCCCACCACCTGCCGATGATGCAACTGCCGGCCCGACTGGCCGAGGTGCCCACCGACCGGGAGGTGGCCGTCGTCTGCCGCTCCGGCGGGCGCTCCGCCCAGGTCGTCGCCTACCTGATCAACAACGGCTGGGAGCAGGTGCGCAACGCCGACGGCGGGATGCGCCAGTGGGCCGCGGTCGGCCGACCTGTGGTCGACGCGAACGGGCAGCCCGGCCAGGTCATCTGAGGCCGGCGCAATGGGCGGGCCACTGGTCTTCGCGCACCGCGGCGCCTCGTTCGACCTACCCGAGCACACCCTCGCCGCGTACCTGCGCGCCCTCGACGAGGGTGCCGACGGCCTGGAGTGCGACGTCCGGCTGACTCGGGACGGGCACCTGGTCTGCGTGCACGACCGACGACTCGACCGCACCAGCAACGGCCGCGGTCTGGTCAGCGCGCGCACGCTCGCCGAACTGGACGCCCTGGACTTCGGCTCGTGGCACCCCGGCAGCGCGCCGGACGGCGACCTGCCACCGGACGAGTCGCACACCCGGCTGCTGACCCTGGCCCGACTCCTGGACGCGGTGCTCGCCGCCGGCCGGCCGGTCCGGCTGCTGGTCGAGACGAAACACCCGTCCCGTTACGGCTCGAACGTGGAACGGCGACTGGTCAACCTGTTACGCCGGTACGGGCTGGCCGACCCGACACCGGACGATCCGGTGCAGGTCACCGTCATGTCGTTCTCCCCGTTGGCGGTCCGTCGGGTGCGCGAGCTGGCCCCGACGCTGCCCACCGTGCTGTTGCTGGAGGTGTTGCCGCGCTGGTTGCGGTTGGGTCGGCTGCCGTTCGGCACCCGGATCGCCGGGCCGGGCATCAGCCTGGTCCGGGCCCGCCCGCAGCTGCTGCCCGCACTGCGCGCGGCCGGCAACCAGGTGTACGTCTGGACTGTCAACGAACCGGCCGACCTGGAGTTGGTGCTGACCGCCGGGGTGGACGGGGTCATCACCGACCGGCCGGCGTACGCCCTCGCCCGGCTGGACCGCTGAGCCGATCGGCCGGGCGGGGGTGCCCAAAACCGGGACGGCGGGGCAGACTCGGCACATGCCGGAGCGTATCGATTTCCCCGCTCTCATCGCCGGCCACACCGTCGTGATCGAGATGATCAACTCTGGGGACGCGGGCCTGCCGGTCCTCACCCAGCTGCTCCGGGTGGCCCAGCCGGCGCTCGGCGCGACCGGGATGGCGTTCGTCGAGTTCGGTCCGACAGGTGGCCGGGTGATCGCCGCTACCGGCGTGGCCGAATGGTGCGGGTGGGTGACCTCAACGGCAAGCTCGCCGGCGAACTGGCCGGCAGTGGCCTGCGTCGGATGGTGGTCTCCCGGGCCGAGATCGGCGGCCACACCGTCGGCAGCCTGCACGCGCTCTATCCCGGCGACGACGAGCCGGGCCCCGAGCAGCAGGGGGTGGTCGGCTACCTCGCGTCCTGCGTCGGGCACATGTACGGCGACCAGAGTGGCCTGCCGGTGCACGGTGACGGCCCGGTGGTGGCCGCCCTCGCCGACGGGCTGGCCGTCGTCGACCGGGACGGGCACGTCCGGCTCTGGAACCCGGCCGCCGCCCAGGTCACCGGCCGGACGGTCGAGCAGGCGCTGAACCACCCGTTGCCGTTCCCGCTGCCGCCCTCCGGGCAGGTTCGCGACCACCGACTGCCGGACGGCCGCTGGCTGCGGATCACCTCCGGCGAGCTGCCCGGGCCGGGCACGTTGCGGGTGGTCACCTTCCGCGACATCACCGACCAGCAGCGCCGCGATCACGACCGGGAGCTGTTCGTCGCGGTGACCAGCCATGAGCTGCGCACCCCGGTAACGGTGATCAAGGGCTACGCGGACACCCTCACCGACCACTGGGAGTCGCTGACCGACGTCGACCGCCGGCAGGCCGCCCGGGTGATCGGGCAACGCGCCAACGAGCTGGCCCGGCTGGTCGACCGACTGCTCAGCTCCGCGGCGGAGGTGGGGCCGGGCGACGACCCGCCCACCCCGTTCGACCTCGCCGAGGCGCTGCGTTCCGCCGTCGTGGACCTGCCGGCGGAGCTGCGCCGCCGGCTGGTGCTCCGCCTCCCCGGCGATCTGCCCAAGGCCCTCGGTCACCGGCCCAGCCTGGCCACCGTGCTCACCGAGTTGACGACCAACGCCGGTAAGTACTCGGCACCGGACTCACCCATCGAGATCACCGCCTCGGTCGACGGGCAACTGGTCGCGTTCCGGGTCAGCGACCAGGGCATCGGCATCCGACCCGAGCACGTGGAACGGGCCTTCGACAGGTTCTGGCAGGGCGAGTCCGGTGACCGTCGCGGATACCCGGGTGCCGGGCTCGGCCTCTATCTCGTCCGCCGGATCGTTGAACAGCAGAATGGATGGGTATCCCTACGTCCGAGGAACGGCGGCGGTACGGTCGCAGAGGTGCGGCTACCACGCGGTTGACCGAGGGTGGCGCGACGTGGAGGCGACGGTGGCAGCGGCAGCGGTAGCGAGGGATCAATCCTGGTGTGTGGTGGTTCCCCACCACCCGGGTGGGGCACGGCTGGCCCGACACCGGCTCGCCGCGGAACTGGCCGACGCCGTACCCCCGGCGCTCCTGGCGGACCTGATCGCGGTGCTCGCGGAACTGGTGGGCAACGCGGTACGGCACGCCAGGCCGCTGCCCGGCGGCGTGATCCGGGTCGCCTGGCGGCTGCGGCCCTCGCCCGAGGGCGCACTCATCCAGTTGCGGGTCACCGACGGCGGCGGCGCGAACAGCGGGCCCCGGCTCCGGACGGCCAGCCCGGACTCGGCGGACGGGCGCGGGCTGCACATCGTGGCCGGCCTGGCCACCCGCTGGGGCGTCGAACAGGACGGCATGGGCCAGCGCGTCTGGGCGGAGTTCGACCTGGCGCCGGCACCCCGACCCGACCTGGTGCCGGCGGGCTGAGGACGGCCCGGGCGGGTCCCGGCCACGGCGAGCCGCTCGGGGCTCTAGGCTGTGACGCCGTGAGTAAGCGTCGAAAGAGCCAGCGCACCGCCGCCGACACCACCCCCCGCCGCGACAAGGTGCGGGACGTCTTCGTGCCGCGTCCGTTCGACGGGCTGGTCGACGAGTCCGAGTGGATCGCGCTGCGCGAGTTGGTGCCCGCCGCCTCCGCCCCGCTGCGGCTGGCGCCCGCCGTCATCGAGGAGTTCGGTGACCGGGCGGTGACGCTCGCCACGGTGCTGCCGATGGCCGCCCCGGCGATCACCAAGCCGGACGGCCGGGTGCTCATCGGTCTCCAGCGCCACCAGCAGTCCGGCGACGTCTCCCGGGATTTGGCCGACGCGTTGCTCAGCGCGTTGCGTACCGAGCCGGGCGGTCAGGTGGCAGTGCCGCCACTGCCCGGGCCCGGGCCCCGCCTGCAGGACATCCTCGTGGACGGTCCGCTGGACATCACCATGCACGACGGTTTCGAGTTCTGGCTCGACCCCGGGGCCGCCGACGACCCGACCGTCCAGGCGTCGCTGGAGCGGGCGAACGCGGCCATCTACCCGACGGTGCGACTGACCGCGGCGAAGGCCGCGTACTGGTGTCAGGTGCCGGAGAAGGCGCACGTGCGCTGGGTGCTGCCGGACGACGAGGACGGCGCCCTCGACGCGTTGGCCCGCCTCGGCGCGGCCGGCACCCTGACGCTCGGCGAGCAGACCAAGTTCGCCGGCATGTTCCGCGCGCACGGTCGACTCGTACCGGTCTGGGACCTGCCGGAGGACACCCCGGCGGCCGAGTGGGAGGAGCCGGTGGCGCAGTTCGCCAAGCGGTACGCCGAGGCGCTCACCGTCACCGACCCGCTCGACGCCGCCGACCGTCGGGCCCGTCAGGGGCTGCTCGGCCGCC
>NZ_JAGPXZ010001196.1:0-1169 GCF_018070305.1 Micromonospora sp. M51
CCCTGGTAGGGCGCCTCCCGGCGGTGCAGCGTCAGCCCCAGCAGCCCGGCCAGCACCTGATGGCCGAGACAGACCGCGAGGGTGGGACGACCGGTTGCCAGCAGCCCGGTCAGCAGCGAGCGCAGCGCCACCATCTTCGGCGCGTCCGCGCTGCCCGGGTCACCCGGCCCGGGACCGGCCACCACCAGGTCGTAGTCGTCGACCGGGCCGCTCGCGTGCCACGGCCGGGTGGTCACCGCGAGGCCCAACGCGCTCAGCTGGTGGGCCAGCATGGCGGTGAAGGTGTCCTCGGCGTCCACGATCAACGCCCGGCGGCCGACCAGTGCGGGCAGTCCGGGCGCGTCCGGTGACCGCTGGTCCAGCCAGAACCGCGCCAGCGGTGCGTTACGCGCGGCCAGCGCGTCGCGTACCGCCGGGTCGTCGGCCAGCCGCGCGACCGGCCCGCGGTCGCCGACGGACGCCGCCGGACCGAGGCCGAGCGCGGCCAGCACACCGGCGGCCTTGGCGTGCGTCTCGGCCACCTCGCCGGCCGTCGTCGAGTGCCGGACCAGGGTCGCGCCGACCGGCACCCGCAGTCGGCCGGTGGGGGAGATCTCGGCGGTCCGGATCAGGATCGGGGCATCGAGCGTCTGCCGGCCGGCCTCGTCGTGACCGAGCAACGCCAGCACACCGCCGTAGTAGCCCCGACCCCGGCGCTCGTGCCGGGCGATCACCCGGCAGGCGTTCTCGATCGGGCTGCCCGTCACGGTGGGGGCGAACATCGTCTCGCGCAGCACCTCCCGCACGTCCCGGGTGCCCCGCCCGGCGAGCAGGTACTCGGTGTGCGCCAGGTGCGACATCTCCTTCAGGTACGGCCCGATCACCTGCCCACCGTGTTCGGCGACGGTGGCCATCATCTTCAGCTCCTCGTCGAGCACCATGTACAGCTCCTCGACCTCCTTCGGGTCGGCGAGGAAACGCAGCAGGGCCGTCCGGTCCGCGACGCCGCCCGGGCAGCGGAAGGTGCCGCTGATCGGGTTCATCATCACCAGCCCGTCGTCGACGCTGACGTGCCGCTCCGGGCTGGCGCCGACCAGCGTGCGGGTGCCGGTGTGCACCACGAACGTCCAGTACGCGCCGCGCTCGCCGACCAGCAGCCGGCGCCGTGCGGCCAACGCGGCCCGCAGCGG
>NZ_JAGPXZ010001197.1:0-1169 GCF_018070305.1 Micromonospora sp. M51
TCACCACGCCTGGGCAATCGTCTAGACGCCAGCCCAAACGAGATCAAGGGGGGCGATCATGACCGGATCGGTACGTGAGGACGGCTTCGCGTCCAGTGATGGCGCGGATGTGAGCCCGGAGCAGCGGGTGCCCGAGTGGGGCGGCGATGAGCTGGCCGACCCGGCCGGCGCTCCCGGTCTCGACGGCGAGCTGCTCGGCATCGACCCGACGGAGCTGACCGACGAGGACCTGATCCGCGAGATGCACAGTCTGCACCGCACCCGCCTGGACACCCTGCGGCACGCTGCCGACTCCGCACTCGCCAACCACCTGCGACGCACGGCGGAGCTGGAGACCGAGTACCTGGCCCGCCACCCGGGTCGCGAGGTCGATCCCAGCCGCCTGCGGGACGCCTGATGCCGGCGCGCGCCGTACGCGGCATGTCCGCGCCACCCGAGGTGGTCTTCAGCACGGCCACCGACCCCGACCGTGCCTCGGCCTGGCTGCCGGAGCCACTGCGCGGCGACGGCAGCCCGGCCGCGGAAATCAACGGCGACGAGCTGCGTGCCCGGTGGGGCGACACCGACGACTGGTCCGCCGAGATCCGGGTCGAGCCGGCGGATTCCGGTGGCGCCCGGATCGAGCTGGACCTGGCCGACGGGTCGGGCGGGCCCGGGCCGGACCAACTGGCCGACCAGGCGCTCACCAACCTGGCACGCGAGGTCGCCGACAACCTCCAGGCCGGCTGAGCCGGCCACAGCGGGACGCCGCTCCCGCCACCACCACGACACGTGAGGAGATCGGGTGAGCGACACTGGCCTGCGACAGAAGGCGGCCCGGCTGCGCCGGGCGTACGCGCCGCACGAACACCGGCCGCTCGGCGGCTACCTGGTGGCGATGGGCGCCTACGCCGGGGTGACCGGTGCGCTCGCCGGCCTGGTCAAGGCGACCGGTCGGCCGGTGCCGGAACGCCCCGCGCCGTCCGACGTGGTGCTGCTCTCCATCGCCACGCACAAGCTGAGCCGGCTGCTGTCCAAGGACGCGGTGACGAGCCCGCTGCGGGCGCCGTTCACCCGCTATGACCGCCCGATCGGCAGCGGCGAGGTGATGGAACAGGTCCGCGACTCGGGCAGCCCGACCCGTCGGCCAGGTCCAGCTCGATCCGGGCGCCACCGGAATCCGCCGGCTC
>NZ_JAGPXZ010001198.1:0-1167 GCF_018070305.1 Micromonospora sp. M51
GTGCTGGCCGTCGCCGAGGCGTTGGACGGGCCGCTCGCCGGCCGGTTGGCCCGGGTGGGCCGCACGCTGCTGCTCGGTGGTGGTCCGGCGGAGGCGTGGTCCGCCCTGGACGGAGTGCCCGGCGCGGATCGGCTGACCTCGGCGGCGTTGCGCTCAGCCAACAGTGGTGCCGCCCTGGCCGGCGCACTGACCCGGCTCGCCGACGACCTGCGCGCCGACCGGGCCACCGCCGCCGAGGCGTCGGTCCGCCGGGCGGGTGTGCTCATCGTCCTGCCGCTGGGGCTCTGCTTCCTGCCGGCGTTCATTCTCGCCGGACTCGTGCCGGTGATCGTCGCCGTTCTCGGCGACGTGCTCTGACCCATCGAGAAGGGAAAACAGTCATGCGCAAACTCATCGCTCGCCTGCGCGGCGATGCCGGAATGAACACGGCCGAGTACGCCGTCGGCACCCTCGCCGCGGTCGCCTTCGCCGGGATCCTGCTGAAGGTGCTGACCTCCGGCAACGTCCAGTCGGCGCTGACCGCTGTCATCGACCGGGCACTGAAGTGATCGGGCGCCGGCGGGCCGGCCGTCGGTCAGGACCGAGCGTTCCCGGGCTGGCGGCAGGCGGCGGGCGCAGATGGCGCCTCCTCGTCCGGGCCGCTGGTGGGGACCGGGGGTCCTTCACCGCCGAACTGGCGGCCGGCCTGCCGGCGCTGCTTCTGCTCCTGCTTGCCGGCCTGACCGCGGTCAACGCCGTCAGCGCGCAGGCGGGCTGCCTGCACGCGGCCCGGGAGGCGGCGCTCGCCGCCGCCCGGGGCGCGGACGGCGACGCGGAGGGTGGCAGTGCGGCGCCGCCGGGGGCGGCGGTGTCGGTGTCAGTCGAAGGCGACCGGGCGCACGCGACGGTAAGGGCACCCGTCCGGACGTTGGGCGGGCGGCTACCCCGCATCACCGTGGTCGCCACCGCCGTCGCCGCCGTCGAACCGGGTGCAGACGAGGGGAGTTGGTAGTGCCGCGAACTGAGGATCCGCCACGGCACGCCAGTGACCCACCGGCTGCCGGAGGCCTTGTTGCTCACCGGCCGGACCGGCAACGCGGTGGCGCGACAATCCTGCTGCTGGCGATGGGGCTCGTCTTCGTGCTGTTCGGGACGTTCGGCGCGGCCATCGTCGCCGCCGGCATGGCG
>NZ_JAGPXZ010001199.1:0-1165 GCF_018070305.1 Micromonospora sp. M51
ACACCAGCCGGGCCGGTCGGATCAGGGCGATCAGCTCGGCCAGTGCGGCCGCCTGGGCCCACCCCTCGGCGTCCAGGGGGCGTCCGACGTCCGGGCCGGACCAGGTGGCCCGCTTACCGGCGTGCGCGTGCCGGACCACAGCGATCGTCGCCGTCACCGACGGCAGCGCGGCGAAGGCCGCCAACACCTCGGCGTCGTGCGGGTAGCTGACCAACCGGATCGCGTCGTCGACAGCGAGCCAGCGGATGTCGTCCACCACGGTGTCCGGTTGGAAACCGCCGCTGGCCACCGCGAGCATCGACCAGTAGTCGACCAGCTTGGGCTGCCCCTCGCTGCGGTAGCGCACCGAGGGCAGCCGCACCTGCGGCACACCCCGCACGTCGGACTCCTCGGCCACCTCACGGACCGCCGCGGCCAGCGCGTGCTCGCCGGGTTCGAGTTTGCCCTTCGGCAGCGTCCAGTCGCCGTAGCGGGGGCGGTGCACCACGCAGACGCGTACGCCGTCGTCGGTCGGCCGCCAGGCCACCCCGCCGGCGGCCCGGATGCCGGTCACGGCAGCCAACTGGTCCGCCGTCGCCGGGTGGCTCGGTGCCAGGCAGCCGGCAGGCGATCCCGCGCCCGGCGCACCGAGGCGCGTTCCCGTTCGGCCAGCCGCCCGGCGGTGACCGCCAGCTCGTGGTCGTCCGGCCGCGCGGCGGCGATCTCCAGCCAGGTGTCCGCCGCCACCGCCGCGTCCTGGTGCTCGCCGAGCACGTTCTGAACCCGGGCGAGGGCGCGGGACAACCGGCGCGCGCCCTTGCCGACCGTCGGGGCCACCGCGTTGACCGCGTACCGGGCCTGCTTGCCCTCCTTGCGGACGGCGTGCCAGCGGTCGTCCGGCGACTGCGCGTCCAGCCCGTCGACGCCGTCCGGCCCGGTCAACCGCCGCCACTGGCGCGCCACCAGCGCGGGCAGCGCCTCGGTGGCGGGCGCGGCCGCCCGGCGGGTGAGTCGGGGCGCGCGGGCGGCCAGCACCAGGGAGTCCACCAGGGCCAGGTAACGCGCGGAGCGCAGCATCTCGTCGATGGCGGTGAACGCCCGCCGCTGCCGTTCGGCGAGCACCTCGCCGAGCCGGTCCACAGCACCCGGGTCGAGCGGGCTCAGCGGATCGGCGTCGGCGGTACGA
>NZ_JAGPXZ010001200.1:0-1162 GCF_018070305.1 Micromonospora sp. M51
CCGGGTCACCGTGATCGGCGCCGGCATGGTGGGCTGCTGCGTCGCGGCGCTGCTCGCCCGGTTCCCCGGCGTGCAGGTCGAACTGGTCGACACCGACGCGCGCCGGGCCGGCGTGGCCGGGGCGCTCGGTGTCGACTTCGCCGACCCGGCCGACGCCCGCGCTGACCGTGACCTGGTCGTGCACGCCAGCGCCACCGCCGCCGGCCTGCAACAGTCGCTGGACCTGCTCGCACCGGAGGGCACGGTCATCGAGCTGAGCTGGTACGGCGACCGCCCCGTGCAGGTGTCGCTGGGCGGCGCGTTCCACTCCGGTCGACTCACCGTCCGCAGCAGCCAGGTCGGCATGGTGGCACCCGCCCGACGGGGGCGGCGCAGCTACGCCGACCGCCTGGCGCTCGCCCTGGACCTGCTCGACGACCCGGCCTTCGACGCGTTGATCACCGGCGCGTCCCGGTTCGCGGAGCTGCCCGACGTGCTCGCCCGACTCAGCTCGGGTGACCTGCCCGCCCTCTGCCACCTCATCACCTACGACGACGGGGAGTGACAGTGTTCAGCGTGACCGTTCGAGACCACATGATGATCGCCCACAGTTTCCGAGGCGAGGTCTTCGGGCCCGCCCAACGCCTGCACGGCGCGACGTTCGTGGTGGACGCGACGTTCCGCCGGCCCGACCTGGACGCCGACGGGATCGTCGTGGACATCGGCCTGGCCACCGAGCAGCTGCGGGCCGTGCTGAGCGAGCTGACGTACCGCAACCTCGACGACGAGGCGGCCTTCGCCGGGGTGAACACCACCACGGAGGTGCTGGCCCGTACTGTCGCGGACCGACTGGTCGAGCGGGTGCACGCCGGTCAGCTGGGAGCGGGAGCGCGCGACCTGGCCGGCATCACGGTCACCCTGCACGAGTCGCACATCGCCTGGGCGAGCTACGAGCGGTCACTGTGACCGATGCGGGCCGGGCGGTGCACGTCGTCCTGCCCGGTGACATCGACGACCCGGCCACGCCCAGCGGCGGCAACAGCTACGACCGGCGGATCTGCGCCGGGCTGGGCGAGCGGGGCTGGTCGGTCCACGAGCACCCGGTGCCCGGCGCGTGGCCGCACCCCGAGCCGGCCGACCGGGCGACGCTGGCCGGGCTGCTCGCCGCCACGCCCGACGACGC
>NZ_JAGPXZ010001201.1:0-1159 GCF_018070305.1 Micromonospora sp. M51
GTCGTATCCGGACGAAACCGCAACGCCGCCGGTCGTCGTCCGGGCCCGCCGCAGGCTGGCCAGTTCTTATGGAACAGGCCCTAGGAGCGAGGGCCGGTAACGGGTATCTGGCCGGGTGGATGTGATCGCCGGTTGCCGGCTGTCCGTCCGGCAGTGTGTGACGGTGGCGGGTGGTCGAGCCGGCCCGGGTCGAACGCCCGGAACTTCTTGCCCACCGCTGCCGTACGCGCACCCCTTCAGGAGCGATCACGAGACGCCCGCGGACTGCCGGTTTCTGGAAACCCGCTCCTAGCGGATCGTCACCGACTCCCCGACCGGGATACGCGCGTACTCGGTGCCGCCCTTGAAGTCCAACCAGCCGTCGAAGTACTCCTGGCCGAGTTCGTTGAGCGTGGCGTCGTGGATCGGGAACGCCCGCTCCGGCCGTACCGCCCGCACGAAGTCCAACGCCTCACTGAGCTTGAGCCAGGGTGCGGCAGCCGGCACGAGCAGCGTCGCCACCGGCGACGGCGGGACGAACAGCGAGTCGCCCGGGTGGTAGACCGTGCCGTCGACGACGAAACCGACGTTGGCGCAGCCCGGCAGACCGTCGTAGATCTCGGCGTGCGCCCCACCCACCACGTCGACGGCGAACCCGGCCGCCGTGAACCGCTGTCCCGCGTCGACGGCGACCGCCGCGCCGCCCAGCTCGGGGGCCGACGCGATCGCTGCCGACGGCAGGTACACCCGGAACGCGGAGTTGCGCTGACTCGCCGCCACGAGCTTGTCGATGTCGAGATGGTCGGGATGCTCGTGCGTCACCAGCACCTCGTCGACCCCGTCGAGCGCTTCGGCCTCCGAGAACGTCCCCGGGTCGATCACCAGCACCCGGTCGTCCGCCTCCAGGCGCACACAGGCGTGGCCGTATTTGATCAAACGCATACGCCCACTATGGCACCGACGAACGGCGGCGACCTGCTCGGCGTCCGGCCGGGTGGTCCCCAACGGGGGTGAGCCCCAGCGCCTCGATCAATCGATCATGATGCCTGGAATTGTCGTACGTACGTTCTAGTCTCGGGTCATGGTCGAGGAGTTGGCGCAGGCAGACGCCGCGGTCGCCGCGTGTGTCGACGCCGCCGCCTGGGCCCTTTCCGAGCAGGACCTGATCGCCGCGCTCGAC
>NZ_JAGPXZ010001202.1:0-1153 GCF_018070305.1 Micromonospora sp. M51
GTGACGCACCGCCGCGACCTGCGGGTGCTGTGGCTGCCGCAGCAGCTCACCCTCGCCCCCGACGCCACCGTCCGGGACGTGGTGCTCGGCACCGCCTGGCTCGACGAGGGGATGGGCGCCGAGCACGAGTGGGCCGGCGACGCCGGGGTGCGCGCCATCCTCGACGGCCTCGGCATGCCGCACCTCGGCCTCGACCAGCCGGTCGGCCCGATGTCCGGCGGCGAGCGACGGCGGGTGGCGCTCGCCGCGCTGCTCGTCCGCGACTCCGACCTGCTCATCCTCGACGAGCCCACCAACCACCTGGACGTCGGCGGTGTCGACTGGCTGGCCCGGCACCTCACCGGCCGCAAGGGCGCGCTGGTCGTGGTCACCCACGACCGGTGGTTCCTGGACGCGGTCTGCACCACCACCTGGGAGGTCGCCGATCAGACGGTCCGCGCGTACGAGGGTGGCTTCGCCGCCTGGACCCTCGCCCGCGCCGAGCGGGAACGCGTCGCCGCCGCGACCGAGGCCCGCCGGCAGAACCTGCTCCGCACGGAGATCGCCTGGCTGCGCCGTGGCCCACCGGCCCGCACCTCCAAGCCGCAGTTCCGCATCGACGCCGCGAACGCGTTGATCGCCGACGTGCCGCCGGCCCGCGACACCATGTCGTTGCAGCGGATGGCGGTGTCGCGCCTCGGCAAGCAGGTGTACGAGCTGGACAACGTCGAGCTGCACGCCGGGCCGAAGGAGATCCTGCGCGACGTCAGCTGGCTGGTCGGCCCCGGCGACCGGATCGCCATCCTCGGAGCCAACGGCGCCGGCAAGACCACTCTGCTGCGGATGCTCGCCGGCATCACCCGCCCCGACGGTGGCCGCCTCAACACCGGCTCCACGGTGCGGCCGGCGTTCCTCTCCCAGGAACTTGCCGAGCTGCCCGGGCAGCTGCGGGTGCTGGAAGCGGTGGAGGAGGTCGCCCGCCGGGTGCAGCTCGGCGACCGGGAGGTCTCCGCCTCCCAGCTCGCCGAGGTGTTCGGCTACGACGACCGGCGGCTCTGGACCCCGGTCAGTGACCTCTCCGGTGGGGAGCGCCGCCGGTTGCAGATGCTGCGGCTGCTGGCTGGCGAGCACAACGTGCTGCTCTTCGACGAGCCCACCAACGACCTGGACACGG
>NZ_JAGPXZ010001203.1:0-1148 GCF_018070305.1 Micromonospora sp. M51
CCAGCAGCCGGTTGCCGCTCCAGCCGTACCAGGAGCCCAGCGCCACGCCGATCAGCACCGCGATCAGCGAGGTGTGGAACAGCAGGTTGCCGGTCTCCTTGAGGTAGCCCTTCTCGGCGGAGACCTCGTCGCCGCGCACCTCGACGCGCCAGCGGCGCTTGCGCAGCACCTCGGCGATCGCCGCCGTGCCACCGGGCGGGGCGGGCAGCACTGTGTGCTGCGGCAGCCGGGCCATCCGCTTCGGCGCGGCCGGCGGCCGGGACCGCAGGGCGCGGATGTGGTCCCGCAGGCGGGGCGTGATGCAGCCGATCAGGGAGGTGAACAGCAGCAGGTAGATCGCGGAGAACCAGACCGAGCCGAAGACCTCGAACGCGCCGATCCGGTTCAGCCGGGGAGCCCAGTCGGGGTGGTCGACGAAGTACTGGTTGACCTTCTCCGGGCTGATCCCGCGCTGCGGCAGCACCGAGCCGGGGATGGCGGCGATCGCGAGCAGGAAGAGCAGGATCAGGGCCGTACGCATGCTGGTCAGCTGCCGCCACGAGTTGCGCAGCAGGGCCAGCAGCCGGTTCGGCCGGCGGCGCGGCGCGGGCGCCACGGTCTCCGGTCGGTCGTCGACGACCGTCATCAGATGCTCACCTCGCCCACCCCGACGGTGGTCTGCAACCAGATCACGAAGCTCTGCCATCCGCCGGTGACCAGGGCCAGGCCGATCAGGATGAGCAGGGCGCCGCCGACCCGGGTGACCCAGCGGCTGTTGCGCCGGACGGCGCGGAAGACCCCGAGCAGACGTTCGAAGCCCAGCCCGAAGACGATGAACGGTATCCCCAACCCGAGGCAGTACGCCACGGCGAGCACCACCGCGCGGTCGCTCTGCCCGCTGGTGGCGGCCATGCCCATCACCGCGCCGAGGGTGGGGCCGGTGCAGGGCACCCAGCTCAGCGCGAAGACCGCACCGAAGACCGGTGCGCCGAGCAGGCCGGCCGACGGCAGCCGGGAGATCCGGAACTCGCGTTGCAGCGCCGGGATCATCCCGAGGTAGCCCAGGCCGAGCACGATGATCAGCGCGCCGACGAGGATCTCCAGCTGCCGCTCGTACTCGAAGAAGACCCGGCCGATGCCGGCGAACAGGATCGCGGTGGCGACGAAGA
>NZ_JAGPXZ010001204.1:0-1147 GCF_018070305.1 Micromonospora sp. M51
CCAGCATGGCCCGACGCAACTGGTCCGCGCCGTCGCGGTCGATCTCGCCGCCCACCTCGACGACCACCGAGTCGCCGTTCTGCTTGACCGAGATCCGGGTCTTGCCCGGGTCGGGTTCGGCGGCGCCGTTCTGCCACGGCGGCGGCGCGTCGGCGAGCATCGCCTGGCGCAGCCAGGTGAGCGCCCGCGACAGCAGCCGGGACACGTGCATCTGCGAGATGCCGAACCGGGCGGCGATCTCCGCCTGGGTCTGGTTGCCGTAGAAGCGCATCGCGAGGATCCGCCGTTCCCGCCAGGGCAGTCGGTGCAGCAGGCCGCTCACCGTCACCCGGTCGTCGACCGACTCCAACGCGTTGTCCGACTCGCCGACCAGGTCGCCGAACTCGGCGGAGCTCTCCCCACCCACCGGGGCGTTGAGGGAGGCCGGGCTGTAGCCGGCCGCCGACTCCAGGGCGGCGAGGATCTCCTCCTCCGGGGTCTCCAGCCGGGCCGACAGCTCGGCCACCGACGGGGCCCGGGACAGCTCACTGGTCAGCGCGGCGGTGGCCTGCCCCACCTCGAGGATCAGGTCCCGCAGCCGGCGGGGCACGTGCACGCCCCAGGTCCGGTCCCGGAAGTGTCGTTTGATCTCGCCCACGATGGTGATCGCGGCGTAGGCGGTGAACGAGCCCCGTTCCGGGTCATAGCGGTCGACGGCGTTGACCAGCCCCAGCCGGGCCACCTGCTCCAGGTCTTCCAGCGGCTCTCCGCGCCCCCGGTAGCGGCGGGCCAACCGCCCGGCGAACGGCAGCGCGAAGCGCACCAGGTCGTCCCGAGCCTCCCCCCGCCGCTCCGGCGGCAGCCCGGCGATCCGGGCCGCGTACGCCATCGCCGCCGCGTCGAGATCCTCCAGACCTCGATCGGTGGGTGGTGGTGTGGTCGTGGTCGTGCTCGTCTGTCCGAACATCCGCGCCTCCCTCAGGAAGGTCCCCCGCCCGGATCGGGAAACCGGTCGTGCGCGTGGTCGAGCCACGCACCGGGCCGGAAAGTGGGTCAGTGACTGGGATGCCAGCGGGCGACACCGCCTCTACGCAGCGCAATTAGGCCGTCGCAGCCAGCGATGTTCCCGCTCCGTAGGTACTCAATCACGGGACCCCGGGTTCGCGAG
>NZ_JAGPXZ010001205.1:0-1144 GCF_018070305.1 Micromonospora sp. M51
GCCACGCCCGTCCCGGCCACCGTCGCCGAGGCGGTCACCGCGCGGCGGGTGCTGCGCATCCGGTACGCCGACCGCGCCGGCGCCGACTCGACCCGTGACGTCGAGCCACTCGGCTACCTCGGCAACTCCCGGCACTGGTACCTGGTGGCCTGGTGCCGGCTGCGCGACGAGCTGCGCTGCTTCCGCACCGACCGGATCCGGACGGTCCGGGCGCTGCCCGACGTGGTGGCCCGGGAGCTGCACCTGACCGATCTCGACATCCCGCACGAACGGCTCCGCCCGCTGAGCCTGGTCTGAAACGGCTCGACGTCGACGACCACCCGGCCGGGGTGGACCGCGTCGACGACCACCCGGCCGGGGTGGGCCGCGTCGACGACAACTCGGCCGGATGATCCGGAAACACCGACAGGACGCTGTCGCGAACGGCCTCGAGACTGCTGGGGACGGCGGCCGAACGGCCGGCCCGGAAATTTCTGGAGGCAACAGATGTCCAGGTCCACCACGCCCATCACCTGGTTCGAATTCGGCGCCGACCGGCCCGAGGCCGCGGAGAAGTTCTACGGAGAGCTGTTCGGCTGGACCTTCGAGGAGCAGGGGCCGGCCAACGGCGCGTCCTACCGGGTGACCGGAGCCGGTGGCGACACCGGGATCAGCGGGGCGATCCGCGCGACCGACGGGAGTTCGCCGAACTACGCGGTGTTCTACGCCGAGGTCGCCGACGTCGAGGAGACCTGCAAGCGGGCCGAAGCGGCCGGCGGTCGGGTGCTGGTGCCGGCGCGTACGGCGCCGAGCGGTCTCACGTCGGCCCACCTGCTCGACCCGACCGGCAATCGCGTAGGCGTGTTCTCGCCCCCGCCCCAGCAGAGCTGACCACCCGTTCCAGGGCCGGCCCTGCTTCGCCCGGCCCTGCTCCGGCCTGGCGTGGTCTGGTCTGGTCTGGCCTGGCCGGCCCTGGTCCGGCCTGGCCTGGCCTGGCCTGGCCGGCCCTGCTCCGGCCTGGCCTGGCGTGGCCTGGCTGAAGCCGGAGCCGGTGATCAACTCCGTTTTCAGGAAGTCGGGGTATCCGACGCACTCGGATGCCCCGACTTCACGAAAGCCGAGTGGATCAAGCCGCAACGGGCCGGGTGGGGCCCGGTCCGTCTGC
>NZ_JAGPXZ010000121.1:0-11574 GCF_018070305.1 Micromonospora sp. M51
CGGTGACGTACGACTCCGCGAACTGCTGAGCGTGCGTCGTCGAACTGCCGGAACCGGCGACCGTGGCGATGGGGCACCTCCGGGGGCGGTGCGTGGTGCGAGGGCGGGTTGGCACTGTGAGCGTAGAGGCGACCGTCGTGGGGCGCAGCCGCGCCTCCGCCGGAAGCGATCACCGGGGCAACCGCTGACTGCACCGCGCCCATCCGTGCAATCCTGGAGGCGGTATCCCGTCAGCCGCGACCAGACCGGCCCGTGGCCGGGCGACGCGGCGCGGGATCCGGGGACGGACTGGGAGGCACCGACGTGACCGACGGCTGGGACTGGCGCCGGGGCGGTGAGACTCCGGATCCGGCGCGACCGCCCGGGGCAGGAGCCCCGCCGGTGGGGCCGACCATGCCGGGGGCTGACCGCGCGCCCCTCGCCTCGCCGGGAGGTGGGCCGGCACCGGGCTGGCCGGGGGCTCCCGTGGGGCCGGCACCGGGCTGGCCGGGGGCTCCCGTGGGGCCGGCACCGGGCTGGCCGGCGGCTCCCGTGGGGCCGGCACCGGGCTGGTCACCCGCTCCCGTGGGGCCGGCGTCCTCGGCTGGACCGGCTGCGGGTTGGCCGGCGTCTTCTGCGGTGCCGGCGGCCTCGGTCGGACCGGCACCGGGCTGGCCGGCACCGGCTGCGGGCGGGCCCAACCCGGCCGACGCGTCGCCCTGGTGGTCCGACGCCCTCGCCGACCCGTGGCGCGACCCGGCGGCACCGACAGCTGTGGTGGTGCCCGGAATGGTCGCCCCCGGCACCGAGCCCGAGCCGGTCACCGACCCCGATGCGCCGGGCCGGCCGACGGTGCGCCAGCTGCTGCTCATTCCCGTGATAACCGCGCTCCTGGCCGGCACCCTCGGCGGTGCGCTGGGCTACGCGTTCGCGGTGCGCGGCGGCGCCGGTGCCGCGGTTCTCGGTGCTGCGCCCGCCGAGGCGCCGGCACTGGCGCAGCGCAAACCGGAGTCGCTGGCCGGGGTCGCCGAACGGGTCCTGCCCAGCGTCGTGACCGTACGGGTGAGCAGCCTCGGCGGGACCAGTGAGGGCTCCGGATTCATCGCCACCGCCGACGGCCATGTGATCACGAACGACCACGTGGTGGCCGGCGGCACCGGCAAGGCCTCGGTGGTCTTCAACGACGGCAGCACCGCGCCGGCGACCATCGTGGGGCAGGACGCGGAGTCGGACATCGCCGTGATCAAGGTGAGTCGTCCCGGGTTGCGGCCCGTGGAGTTCGGCGACTCCGACGCGCTGGCGGTCGGCGACCCCGTGCTCGCCATCGGTTCGCCGTTGTCGCTGGCCAACACGGTGACCGCCGGCATCGTGAGCGCCCTGGACCGGACGATGCAGGCCGGCGAGCCGGGCGGGCCGGTGCGTTACTACGCCGCCATCCAGACCGACGCCGCCGTCAACCACGGCAACTCGGGCGGCCCACTCGTCGACGGCGCGGGCCGGGTGGTCGGGGTGAACTCCACCATCAAGTCGCTCGTCGCCGAGGGGCAGGAGGCGGGCAACATCGGGCTCGCCTTCGCCATCCCGATCAACCAGGCCAAGCGGGTGACCCAGGACATCATCGGCACCGGCAAGGCCCGCCGTACGGTGATCGGCGCCCGGGCGGACGGCCCGACCGGGGTCGTCGGGGGTGGCCTGCGGCTGGCCGAGGTGGAGCCGTCCGGGCCAGCGGACGGTGCCGGCTTGAAGGTCGGCGACGTGATCCTCAAGATCAACGGACGGCCGATGACCGAGCCGACGGACCTGACCGCGTTGGTCCGCAAGTACGCGCCGGGATCGGTCGTGACGGTCGAGTATCGGCGGGGCTCCGCCCGGCAGAACACCTCGGTAACTCTCGCTGCGGATGCGAAGTGAACAGCGGTGTACCCCTTGCCCGAAAGCCGTCTGGCGTGCGTAGTCTTGCTGCTGACGCCGTGAGGAGGCCCGCGGGATGCTCGACAACCTGAACTGGTGGGAGATCGGTGCGCTGCTGCTCCTGGCGCTCTTGATCTTCGGCGACCGGCTCCCCGCCGTGATCACCGACGGCCTGCGGTTGGTGCGCAACCTGCGCAACATGGCCCGCAACGCCACCGGCGACCTGAGCCGTGAGCTGGGCACCGACATCCAGCTGGAAGACCTGCACCCGAAGGCGTTCATCCGCAAGCACCTCCTCAGCGAGGAGGACGAGGCGGCCATCCGCAAGCCGCTGCAGGGCGTTTACGACAACCTGCGCGCGGACGTCAGCGGCGTACACGACGACCTGAAGGACGTGGCCAACGCCGCCGACCTGCGGTCCGACGGGGCCCGCTCCGGCACGGCCACCAGCAGCCCCTCCGCGCCGGCCCCCCGCGTCAGCTACGACGACGCCACCTGACCGGCTGGTACCCGCGCTGCCAGGGCTCGGCCGGCTGATGTCCGCCCGGGCCGGACAGCTGCTCTGATCAACTCGGTTTTCCGGAAGTCGGCCCGTCAACCGGCGCCGGATACCGCGACTTCCGGAAAACCGAGTCGATCATGTGCGCCCCCGGCCCGCCGGCCGCCCGGCCGGACGAGTCCTCCGCGTGCCAGACCTCCAGCACGTCCTCGAAGGTCAGCGGCTCGAAGTAGAGCCGGTCGGCGGTGTCGTAGTCGGTGGAGACCGTCTCCGGGTTGCAGTTGACCATCACGGTCTCGTAGCCGGCCGACCGCAACGCCTGCACCGCGTGCACGCAGGAGTAGTCGAACTCGATGCCCTGCCCGATCCGGTTCGGGCCGGAGCCCAGGATCAGCACCTTCGGCCGGTCCGACGGCACGACCTCGGTCTCCAGGTCGTACGTCGAGTAGTGGTACGGCGTGGTCGCCTCGAACTCGGCCGCGCAGGTGTCCACGGTCTTGTAGACCGGGCGCACGTCGAGGCGGTGCCGCAGGGTCCGGACGCCGTCCTCGGCGGCCAGCTCCGGGCGGAGCGCGGCGAGCTGCCGGTCGGACAGACCGGCCCGCTTGGCGCGGCGCAACAGGTCGGCGTCGAGCACCGGCGCGTCGACGATCTCGGCGCGCAACTCGATCAGCGCGGCGATCTGGTCCAGGAACCACGGGTCGATCCCGCCGGACGCCTCGGCGACCTCGGCGATCGACGCGCCCAGGCGCAGCGCCCGCTCGACTGTGTACAGCCGGCCGTCGTGCGGGATCCGCAGCGCGGCGAGGGTGTCGGCGAGGGTGACGCCCGCCGGGTCCGGCACGGTCCAGAAACCGGCCGACTTCGTCTCCATCGAGCGCATCGCCTTGTTCAGCGCCTCGGTGAAGTTACGCCCGAGGCTCATCGCCTCGCCCACCGACTTCATCGTGGTGGTCAGCTCCGGGTCCGCGCCGGGGAACTTCTCGAACGCGAACCGGGGGATCTTCACCACCACGTAGTCGAGGGACGGCTCGAACGCCGCCGGAGTCTTCAACGTGATGTCGTTGGGGATCTCGTCGAGGGTGTAGCCGATGGCCAGCTTGGCGGCGATCTTCGCGATCGGGAAGCCGGTCGCCTTGGAGGCCAGCGCCGAGGACCGCGACACCCGGGGGTTCATCTCGATCACGACGATCCGGCCGTCGACCGGGTTGACCGCGAACTGGATGTTGCAGCCGCCGGTGTCCACCCCGACCTCGCGCAGCACGGCGATGCCCAGGTCACGCAGGCGCTGGTACTCCCGGTCGGTGAGCGTCATGGCCGGCGCCACCGTGACGCTGTCGCCGGTGTGCACACCCATCGGGTCGATGTTCTCGATCGAGCAGACCACCACCACGTTGTCGTGCCGGTCGCGCATCAGCTCGAGCTCGTACTCCTTCCAGCCGAGCACGCTCTCCTCGATGAGCACCTCGTGCACCGGGCTGGCGGCCAGGCCGTCACCGGCGATGCGGGCCAGGTCCTCCGGGGTGTGCGCCATGCCGGAGCCCAGGCCACCCATGGTGAACGACGGGCGGATCACCACCGGCAGGCCCAGCTCGGCGACGGTCGCCTCGACCTCCTCCATCGAGTGGCAGACCCGGGAGCGGGGCACCAGGCCCGCCGGGTCCTCGACACCCAGGCGTACGCCGGCCTTGGCGACGATCTCCTTGAAGAGCTGGCGGTCCTCGCCCCGGTTGATGGCGTCGATGTTCGCGCCGATCAACTCCACGCCGTACTTCTCCAGGACACCGTTCTCGTGCAGGGCGACGGCGGTGTTCAGCGCGGTCTGCCCGCCGAGGGTCGCGAGGATCGCGTCCGGGCGCTCCTTGGCGATGACCAGTTCCACGAACTCCGGGGTGATCGGCTCGACGTACGTCGCGTCGGCGAACTCCGGGTCCGTCATGATCGTCGCCGGGTTGGAGTTGACCAGGCTGACCCGGATCCCCTCGCTGCGCAGGACCCGGCAGGCCTGGGTGCCGGAGTAGTCGAACTCGCAGGCCTGCCCGATGACGATCGGCCCGGAGCCGATCACCAGGATGTGCTTGAGATCGGTCCGCTTAGGCATTGCTGCGCCCCTTGCTGTGGTTCCGGCCCTCGATGAGCTCGGCGAAACGGTCGAAGAGGTAGTCCGCGTCGTGCGGGCCGGCCGCCGCCTCCGGGTGGTACTGGACGGTGAAGGCGGGCACGTCGATCGCCCGCAGCCCCTCGACCACGTTGTCATTGAGGCAGACGTGGGACACCTGAACGCCGCCGAAGTCGGTGTCGATCACCTGGTCGGGGACGACGGCGCCGACGCCGGCACCGGGCACCTGGACGGCGAAGCCGTGGTTGTGGCTGGTCACCTCGACCTTGCCGGTGACCCGGTCGAGCACCGGCTGGTTGATCCCCCGGTGGCCGTAGCCCAGCTTGTAGGTGCCGAAGCCGAGCGCCCGACCGAGGATCTGGCTGCCGAAGCAGATGCCGAACAGCGGCACCTCCCGCCGCAGCGCCTCCCGGGCCAGCGCCACCGGCGCGTCGGCGGTGGCCGGGTCGCCCGGGCCCGGCGACAGGAAGATCGCGTCGGCGCCGGTGGCGAGCATCTCGTCGATGGTCGACGACGCCGGCAGCACGTGGGTGGTCACCCCGCGGGTGGCCAGCCGCCGCGGCACGTTGCGCTTGATGCCCAGGTCCAGTGCGGCCACCGTGAACCGGTGCTCGCCGACCGCCTCGACGACGTACGGCTCGGTGGTGCTCACCTCGGCGGACAGGTCCGCGCCGACCATCTGCGGGGCCTGGCGGACCCGGGTCAGCAGGCGCTGCGGGTCGGTCTCGACGCTGGAGATGCCGACCCGCATGGCCCCGCGCTCGCGCAGGTGCCGGGTCAGGGCCCGGGTGTCCACTCCGCTGATGCCGACCACACCCTCGGTGGCGAGGCGGTCCTCCAGCGAGCCGGTGGCGCGCCAGTTCGAGCCGATCCGGGCCGGGTCGCGCACCACGTAGCCGGCCACCCAGATCCGGCCGGACTCGTCGTCCTCGCCGTTGACGCCGGTGTTGCCGATGTGCGGGGCGGTCTGCACCACCACCTGCCGGTGGTACGACGGGTCGGTCAACGTCTCCTGGTAACCGGTCATGCCGGTGGTGAAGACCGCCTCGCCGAAGGTCTCCCCGACACTCCCGTACGCCTCACCGGGGAACGTGCGCCCGTCCTCCAGTACGAGGATCGCGGAACGTCTGCGCGTCACTTGGTTGCCTTTCCGTCCAGGACCGTCGGCTCGCCGCGCAGGAAGGTCGCCACGATGCGACCTGGCAGCGTCATGCGGGCGTACGGGGTGTTGCGACTGCGACTGGCCAACTCCGCCGGCTCGATGGTGCGGCGGGCGGCCGGGTCGATCACTGTCAGGTTGGCCGGCACACCCGGCGCGGGGTCGACGCCATGCCCGGTGAGGCCGGCGATCCGGGCGGGGGTGCGCGACATCCGCTCGGCGATCAGGTCCCACTGGGGACCGAGCACGTCCAGCGCGATGGAGAGGGCCGTCTCCAGACCGAGCATGCCCGGTCGGGCGTACGCCCACTCGCACTCCTTGTCCTCCACCGCGTGCGGAGCGTGATCGGTGGCGATCACGTCGATCACCCCGTCGGCGAGGGCGGCGCGCAGCGCGGTGACGTCAGCGGCCGTCCGCAACGGCGGGTTGACCTTGAAGACCGGGTCGTAGGTCTCGGCCTTGACGTCGGTGAGCAGCAGGTGGTGCGGGGTCACCTCGGCGGTCACCCGTACCCCCCGTGCCTTCGCCTGGCGCAGCACCTCGACGCTGCCGGCGGTGGAGACGTGGCAGACGTGCAGTCGGCTGCCCACGTGCTCGGCGAGCAGCACGTCCCGGGCGATGATCGCCTCCTCGGCGACCGCCGGCCAGCCGATCAGGCCGAGCCGGGTGGAGACCTCGCCCTCGTGCATCTGGGCGCCCTCGGTGAGCCGGGGCTCCTCGGCGTGCTGGGCGATGATCCCGTCGAACGCCTTGACGTATTCCAGGGCGCGGCGCATCAACTTCGGGTCGGCGACGCAGTGCCCGTCGTCGGAGAAGATCCGCACCCGGGCCGCCGAGTCGGCCATCGCGCCCAGCTCGGCCAGCCGTTCGCCGGCCAGCCCGACGGTGACCGCGCCGATCGGCTGCACGTCGACCAGGTTGGCTTCCCGGCCGAGGCGCCAGACCTGCTCGACCACACCGGCGGTGTCCGCCACCGGGGAGGTGTTGGCCATCGCGCACACGGCCGTGTAGCCGCCCAACGCCGCCGCCCGGGAACCGGACTCGACGGTCTCGGCGTCCTCCCGGCCGGGCTCGCGCAGGTGGGTGTGCAGGTCGACCAGGCCGGGCAGGGCGACCAGACCGGTGCCGTCGATGACTGTGGCGTCCGGCGCGGTCAGGCCGGGACCGACGTCGGCGACCACGCCGTCGCGGATCAGCAGGTCGGTCGGCGCGGCGCCGACGACGCTCACGCTGGTGATCAGGTACGCGGTCACCGGTTGTTCCCTCCGAGCAGCAGGTAAAGGACAGCCATCCGCACGGAGACCCCGTTGGTGACCTGTTCGACGATGGTGGAGCGGGGTGAGTCGGCGACCTCGGGGGTGATCTCCATCCCCCGGTTCATCGGGCCGGGGTGCATGACGATCGCGTGCTCGGGCAGCCGGCGCATCCGCGGCCCGTCCAGCCCGTAGCGGCGGGCGTACTCGCGGGCGGAGGGGAAGTAGGAGTCGTTCATCCGCTCCCGCTGCACCCGCAGCATCATCACCACGTCCACGTTGGGTAGGACGGAGTCGAGGTCGTAGGAGACGTCGGTGCCGGGGGCGAGCGCGCCCGCGATGTCGACCGGGATGAGGGTCGGCGGGCCGACCAGGGTGACCTTGGCGCCGAGGGTGGACAGCAGCAGCACGTTGGAGCGGGCGACCCGGGAGTGCAGCACGTCCCCGACCACCGCCACCGACAGGCCGGCGAGCCGACCCAGCCGGGCCCGCATGGTGTACGCGTCCAGCAGCGCCTGGGTGGGGTGCTCGTGGGTGCCGTCGCCGGCGTTGACCACCGACCCGTCCACCCAGTTGGCCAGCCGGTGCGGCGCGCCGGAGGCGGGGTGTCGGACGACGACGGCGTCCGCACCCATGGCCTGCAGGGTCAACGCGGTGTCCTTCAGGCTCTCGCCCTTGGTGACGCTGGACCCCTTCGCGGAAAAGTTGATCACGTCGGCGCTGAGTCGCTTCGCCGCCGCCTCGAAGGAGATCCGGGTCCGCGTGGAGTCCTCGTAGAAGAGGTTCACCACGGTCCGCCCGCGCAGCGCGGGAAGCTTCTTGATCTCCCGGCCGGCGACGGTGGCCATCTCGGCGGCGGTGTCCAGGATCTCGGTGGCGGTGTCGGCGTCCAGGTCACCGCCGGAGAGCAGGTGCTTGATCATGAGTTTGCTCCCCCGTACAGCTTGACCTCGTCGACGCCGTCGGTTTCGGCGAGCGTCACCTTCACGCTCTCCGCGAGCGAGGTCGGGATGTTCTTGCCGACGTAGTCGGCGCGGATCGGCAGCTCCCGGTGACCCCGGTCGACCAGGACGGCCAGTTGCACCGACGCCGGGCGGCCCACGTCGTTGAGCGCGTCCAGCGCGGCCCGGACGGTGCGGCCGGAGAAGAGCACGTCGTCGACCAGGATGACCCGTTTGCCGTCGATCCCGCCGGAGGGCAGCTCGGTCGGGCCCACCGCGCGGGTGGCGTGCCGACGGAGGTCGTCGCGGTACAGGGTGATGTCGAGCACACCCACCGGGACGACGACGTCCTCGAAGGTGCTGATCCGGTCGGCGAGGCGTCGGGCGAGCGGGGTGCCCCGGGTGGGGATCCCCAGCAGCACCGTGTTCGCGGCGCCCTGGGTCTTCTCCAGGATCTGGTGGGCGATGCGGTCGACCACGCGTTGCACGTCGGCGCTGGCGAGGATCACCTTCACCGAGGGTTGTCGCGGTGGTGACGAGCGGGCAGCCGGTGGGTATGCCACGGCGGACCTCCTTCCCCGCCTCACGGGACGGGTCGTTAAAGGATGTCGGGCACCTCCGGCCGGACCGCTGAGCAGACCTGGACCGGGGCTCCCGCCACGTTACCAGTGGTCACCGGGCCGATGGACGGCGGCTGCTGACCACCGGGTCAGGCGCGGGAAAAGGGGATAACTTCCCGGACGCTCCCCAACGGTAGGGTCACGACCACTTGACCACGTGTCGCATTCCCCGTACCGTCACGCTCCGTAGCGATCGACGGGAGAACCCCGAGCAGCACTGGGAGTGTCCGAATGCCCTCTGAATACGCCAAGTCTCTGGGCGCCCGCCTGCGCTCCATCCGCCAGCAGCAGGGTCTCTCCCTGCAGGGTGTGGAGGAGAAGTCGAACGGGCGGTGGAAGGCCGTGGTGGTCGGCTCGTACGAGCGTGGCGACCGGGCCGTGACGGTGTCCCGTCTGGCCGAGCTGGCCGAGTTCTACCGCGTACCCGTCTCGGAGCTGCTGCCTGACGGCAGTGGCGTCCGTCACGAGCCCACCAGCAAGATTGTCCTGGACCTGGAGCGGCTCTACGACGAGGCCTCCGAGGACCTGGCCTACGTGGCCCGCTACGCCCGCGCCATCCAGCAGCAGCGCGGCGACTACAACGGTCGGGTGCTCTCCATCCGCGCCGACGACCTGCGGGCCCTCGCGATCGTCTACGACGCCTCACCGTCGGGTCTGATCGAGCGGCTCACCGAGCACGGCGTGCTGGTGGCCGACCCCCGGGCGTTCTTCGCCTCCTGATCCACCGCTGCACCGAAGGGGCCCGTGCCGGATGGCACGGGCCCCTTCGTGTTGCGGCGTTCGTCGGCGCGACGCTCAGCGGGTGGCGTACTCGGCGATCCGGCCGAGCACCCCGTTGAGGAAGCGCGGCGAATCGTCGGTCGACATCTGCCGGGCCAGTTCCACGGCCTCGCTGATCGCCACCGCGTCGTCGATCTCGTCGACGTAGAGCAACTCGTAGACGGCGATCCGGGCCAGATTGCGGTCGACGACCGGCATCCGCTCCAGCGTCCAACCCTCGGCGTAGCTGGCGATCAGCTCGTCGATCCGGTTGAGGTGCTCGGCGACGCCCTCGACCAGGCCCACCGCGTAGCCCAGATGCTCCGGCCGGGGCTGCTCGATCCGCTGCACGTAGCCGGCGAGCACCTCCACCGGAGGCTTGTCCCGAAGGTCGGCCTCGTAGAGGACATCCAGCGCCCGCTTGCGCGCCTTGCGGCGCGCCGGCATCTGCTGCTTGGCACCCTCAGCCATCAGGCGCGGCCGAGGTAACGGCCGTCGCGGGTGTCGACCTTGATCTTCTCGCCGGTGGTGATGAACAGCGGAACCGGCACGGTGGCGCCGGTCTCCACGGTCGCCGGCTTGGTGCCGCCGGTCGAACGGTCGCCCTGCAGGCCCGGCTCGGTGTAGGTGACCTCCAGCACGACGCTGGTGGGCAGCTCGATGTAGAGCGGCACACCCTCGTGCTGGGCGACGGTCGCCTCCGCCTCGGGAAGCAGGTAGTTGGCTGCCTCACCGACGGTGCCACCGGGCACGGTGATCTGGTCGAAGGTCTCCAGATCCATGAAGACGAAGTCCTCGCCGTCGGCGTACAGGTACTGCATCGTGCGCTTGTCAACGGTCGCGGTCTCGACCTTGGTGCCCGCGTTGAAGGTCTTGTCGACCACCTTCCCGGACAGCACGTTCTTCAGCGTGGTGCGCACGAAGGCACCGCCCTTACCGGGCTTGACGTGCTGGAACTCGACGACGGCCCACAGCTCGCCATCCAGGTTGAGTACCAGGCCGTTTTTGAGGTCGTTGGTGGAGGCCATTTCCTGCCTTGATCATCAATTGGCGGACAGACCTGGCAAGTCTACAAGCTGCGTCGAATCGGACCGCCCCGCGTTCGGAGCGCTCAGTCGGTGGGCCCTCAGCGGCTGGCCAGATGGTGCAGGGCGAGGCGATAGCCGTCAATGCCCAAACCGCAGATCACACCGGTCGCCACCGCCGACACCACCGAGTGGTGCCGGAACTCCTCACGGGTGTGGATGTTGGAGATGTGCACCTCCACCAACGGCCCGCGCAGCATCGCGCAGGCGTCCCGCACGGCGTACGAGTAGTGCGACCAGGCGGCCGGGTTGAGCACCACCGCGGCGCCCTCGTCGGCGGCGGTGTGCAGCCAGCCGAGCAGTTCGTGCTCGGCGTCGGTCTGCCGGACCGTCACCGTCAGCCCCAGCTCCCGACCGGTGGTCTCGCAGAGCGCCACCAGGTCGGCGTAGGTGGTCGCGCCGTACACGTCGGGCTCACGGGTGCCCAGCCGGCCCAGGTTCGGCCCGTTCAGCACGTAGACCCTCACCGTGCCTCCGTCGTTCGCGACTGCGGGGCTCGCAAACCCGGCTCACTCCTCGCGCTCACGGGCTGGCCACCTCCTGGTACGCCGCCGCCAGCAACGCGTCGTCCGGACCCTCCAGCATCGCCGGGCGGGCCAGCCCGTCGAGCACCACGAAGCGCAACCGACTGCCCCGGGTCTTCTTGTCCACCCGCATCGCGGCCAGTAGCTGCGGCCAGGCGTCGACCGGGTAGCTCACCGGCAGGCCCAGCGCGGTCAACGTGACCCGGTGCCGGTCGGCGGTCGGCGCGTCCAGCCGCCCGGCGAGGCGGGCCAGCGTGGCCGCGTACACCAGACCGACGGCGACGGCGTGACCGTGCCGCCAGCGGTAGCCCTCGTGCTGCTCGATGGCGTGGGCCTGGGTGTGACCGTAGTTGAGCACCTCCCGCAGGCCCGACTCGCGCAGGTCGCCGGCGACCACGTCGGCCTTGACCCGGATCGCCCGTTCGATCAGCTCCCGGCTCGCCGCCGCACGCGGGTCGGTGGCGGCCACCGGGTCGGCCTCGACGAGATCCAGGATCGTCGGGTCGGCGATGAACCCGCACTTGACGACCTCGGCCAACCCGGCCGCCAGGTCGACAGCGGGCAGGCTGTCCAGCGTGGCCAGGTCGGCCAGCACCCCGACCGGCGGGTGGAACGCGCCGACCAGGTTCTTGCCGGCGGCCGTGTGGATGCCCGTCTTCCCGCCCACCGCTGCGTCGACCATGACCAGCAGCGCGGTCGCCACCGGCAGCCAGCGCACCGCCCGC
>NZ_JAGPXZ010001206.1:0-1141 GCF_018070305.1 Micromonospora sp. M51
CGGTGCGCACCAGGTCGTCGAGCATGCCCAGCCCCGGGACCGGGGCGGCACCGTCGCCGCCCTCGTGCCCCGGTCTGCCGCGCAGCACACCGACGACCAGCCGCAGGTTGTCCAGGGTCTCCTTGCCCTGACTGCGGATCCAGGCCACGCCGGCCTTCGCGGCCGCCGGGTCCCGGTCGATCAGCCGCTCGACCGCGGCGGCCTGCACGACCATGCCGGAGAGGTGGTGGGCCGCCACGTCGTGCAACTCGCGGGCCATCCGGGATCGCTCCGCACCGATCGCCGCCTGGACCTTCGTGTGCTGCTCCCGGATCGCCTCGTCCGCGCGGACCCGGACCAACTCGACGTAGCGGCGGTGGGTGGCCACGTAACCGCCGACGAAGGTCGCGCTGGCGTAGGTCAGGGCGCTCGCCGAGACGTACGCGAGTGCCGTCAGCACGTCCGGGATCACCACGACGGCCACCCCGATCGACTCGACCGCCACGGCCACCCCGACGGCCAGCAGCGCACGCCGAACCGGCAGCAACGACCCGACGGTGTACGCCGCGATGAACGGGGCGAGGCCCCGGATCGTCGCCTCCTCGGGCAGGGAGACGCCGATGATGGGCAGCTGAAGGCCGACGATGAGCGCGAGGCAGAGCAGTGGCCGGACCCGACGCAGGCACAGCAGCATCGCCTGCGCGCTGCACACGGCGATGAGCAGCCCGGCCCGCGCCGGGTCGAACGTCACCCCCTCCGCCGGTGCCACGAACCGGAACAGCACCGTCAGCAGGACGAACGTCGAGACGGTCAGCGTCGCCGCCAGCAGGCAGTCGCGGGGGAACACTCCGGTCAACCCGAGCCGGGTGAGCCGTCCGTCGAGCCACTTCGTCAGTCGGTGGGTGCCGGGTTCGGTGTCGGTGTGATCCCTCATGCGGTGCGCATCCTTGCTCCGGATCGTCCCGGGTCGGGCGGGTCAGTAGGAGAAGCTAGGCGCGAGCAGCTGGAACTCCACGGCGAACCAGCCCGCGGCGGCGAGCGCGAGCACTGTCAGCCCGCTGCCGACGATCCGCCGCCAGCCGACGTGGCGTCGCACGTCGTCGACCAGCCGGACCGTGGCGGGCAGCACCCCGAGCAGGCCGATCAGCTGCAGCACCTGGAT
>NZ_JAGPXZ010001207.1:0-1139 GCF_018070305.1 Micromonospora sp. M51
TCACCGAGCTGCCCGCGCCGGCCGCCGCCCTGGCCGTGGCCCCGCCCAGCGTTGCCACGCAGGGCGGCTGGCCGATGCGCTACTCGTCCTACGTGGGCGGTGGCCAGCTGCCGGACTGGCTGCGCGAGCCGGGTGACCGCCAGCGGATCCTGGTCACCCGCAGCACCCTGACCGGCCCCGGCGACCGGGGGCCGATGCCCGCCGTGGTGGCCGCCGCCGCCGAGGTGGACGCGGAGATCGTGCTGGTCCGTCCCGACGAACGGTCGGCCCGCTCGGTGCCCGGCAACGTCCGGGTGGTCGACTGGATCCCCCTCGACGAGGCGTTGCCGGCGAGCACGGCGCTGGTGCACCACGGTGGGGCGGGCAGCGTCCTCGGTGCCCTCGCCGCCGGCCTGCCCCAACTGGCCACCACGGGTCCCGGGGACCGGCGGCACAACGCCGAGCTGGTGGCCCGCCGGGGCGCCGGTCTGGCGCTGCGTCCCCGCGACATCACCGCGCGGGCCCTGACCCAGCTGCTCACCGACGAGCGCCTGCGTACCGCCGCCGCACAGGTCAGCCGCGAGATCGCCGGGATGCCGGCACCGACCGACCTGGTCGCGCGGCTGACGGCACTGGTCTGACGCCCGCTGGGCGTGGCCACCCCGGACTGTCGCCCGGCTGCGGCAGGATGACCGGATGCGACACGTCGTGCTGTTTCACTCCGTGTACGGGCTGCGCCCCGCCGTGCGCGCCGCCGCCGACCGGTTGCGCGCCGCCGGGCACCAGGTCAGCACCCCCGACCTGTACGGCGTCCCGGCCGCCGACACCGTCGAGGAGGGCTTCGCGCTGCTCGACAAGATCGGCCAGGAGGTGGTGCTGGACCGGGCCCGGGCCGCGCTGCGTGACCTGCCACCGCAGACCGTGCTCGCCGGCTTCTCGATGGGCGCCGGGGTGGCCGGGGCGCTGCTGGCCGAGCGCCCGCCCCGTGTCGACCTGCTGCTGCCACACGCCACCTGGGACCACCCCCCGCTTCGCCCCGGGCCCGACCCCACCCCGTACGCGCGGTGGCTGGGGCGGATCCACCGACGGTGGGTGGACGACGGGCGGCCGGTGTCGATCCGCATGTTCGAGGCGCTGCGCCCGGGCGGCGGAGGCACCGA
>NZ_JAGPXZ010001208.1:0-1136 GCF_018070305.1 Micromonospora sp. M51
GCACAACCGGCGGCCGACGACGCCCCCGCCGACCACCCCGCCGCCGGCCGCCGGTTGTGCGGCGACCTACCGGGTGACCGGCTCCTGGTCAGGCGGCTTCCAGGCCGAGTTGACGGTCAGCAACACCGGCAGCGCCCCCATCGCCGGGTGGACGCTGGGCTGGATCTTCACCGACGGCCAGCAGGTCAACCAACTCTGGGGCGGCACCCACACTCAGACCGGGGCCGCGGTAACGGTCCGGGACAGCGGCTGGAACGGCGCGCTCGCCGCCGGGGCCAGCACCACCGCCGGTTTCCTCGGCTCCGGACCGGCAGCAACACGCCCCCGACGGCCATCACCTGCACGAGTCGCTGAGCGGGTGATCCGGGTCGGGACCCCGGATCACCACCAGACACCGGTCCGCCGGGCCGCCTGAGGGGTCCGGCACCCGGCGGACCGGTTCCACCCCAGCACCACGACGGGCCCCACCCGACCCAGGTCGAGTGGGGCCCGTCGTGGTGCTGTCGTTCAGACGGCGGGGGAGTTGGGGCGGTCGACGTCGACGAACTCCACGTCGTCGACGGCACGGTCGTCGCGGCTGCCGGCGGCCCGCGCGGCGGAACCGACGGCCCAACCGACCGCCGCGCCGGCGAGCGCGGCGCCGATCAGCAGCGTCCAGGGCAGTGCCGGCTGGCGGCCGGCGAGCGCGTCGAAGGCCAGCGAGGCGCGGCGTCGCGCCTCCTCGGCGGCGGATCCCACCAGGTCACCCGCACCGTCGGCGAGATCACTGCTGTTGCGACGGGCCGAGCGGGCGGTGTCCAGCACACTGTCTCCGGCGGAGCTGACCGCCGAGAGCAGGTGCTCCCAGGCCTGCTCAGCGATCCGCTCCGGCTTGCTGCGGCGGTCCAGCAGGTTGGTTCCGAACATCGTGGTTACCTCCTCGGGTGCCGAAGCCGCCGGCCACTTCGGACTTCGGCGTCTTTCCAGCGCGTCACGGTGTCGTCCACCCCGCAGTGCCCCGCGTCAGCCGGGCGCAAACCCCGACCGCCGCGGAGCACCGCCAGCTCGGCGCGCCGGCACCCCGGCGCGCCACCGACTCAGCGCACCGCGGAGACGGTGTCGCCGCGGGCGACGTCGTCGTCATCGACGTCATCGTC
>NZ_JAGPXZ010001209.1:0-1135 GCF_018070305.1 Micromonospora sp. M51
CCTGGCGGCCGACCCGGGCGCGCTGGCCCGCCAGCTGGCCGCTGTCGCCCCCGGGGTGCCGGTGCTGCCGGTCAGCGCCGAACGTGGCCTCGGGCTGGACCCGCTGCGCGCCGAGGTGACCCCCGGTCGCACGCTCGGCCTGCTCGGCCCGTCCGGTGCCGGCAAGTCGAGCCTGGTCAACGCCCTCGTCGGGGCGGTGATGATGCCCACCCAGGCGATCCGGCGGGTGGACGGCAAGGGTCGGCACACCACCACCTGGCGGGCTCTCGTACCCGTCCCCGGCGGCGGCGCGGTGATCGACACGCCCGGCGTGCGGGCGGTCGGTCTGCTGGACGGCGCGGCCGGGCTCGACCGGGCGTTCGCCGACATCGCCGGGCTGGCCGAGGGCTGCCGGTACGCCGACTGCGGCCACGACGGTGAGCCGGCCTGCGCGGTCCGGGAGGCGCTGCACACCGGCGAGCTCTCCACCCGTCGGTGGGAGAGCTGGCGGCGACTGCAGGGTGAGGTGGCCCACGAGAGTCGACGGCGGGAGGCGCGGGTGGCGGCGGAGCGGCGCGGCGGGTGGCGTTCGGCCCGACGTCGCGCGGCGCGTCCGCCGACGCCCGGGGGCTACTGACCGTGGTTCGCGGCCGACCGGCCGGGGCTCCCGGCCGGCTGCGGGCCGGGCGGCCGACCGGGCTGAGCTGGGGGAATGTGCGGGCGAGGGAAACTGTCGTACCTCGGGGCTAGAGTTGCCGAGGCGTGTTTTCCGCGCCCGCACGACCGCTCAAGAGCACCCAGAGCGGGACACATCCTTCGCTTCATCTTCTCCCGGGAGTACACGCACTGTGGCCGACCGACTGATCATCCGTGGCGCGCGCGAGCACAACCTGCGTGACGTCAGTCTCGACCTGCCCCGGGACGCACTCATCGTGTTCACCGGGCTATCCGGGTCGGGCAAGTCGAGCCTGGCCTTCGATACGATCTTCGCCGAGGGGCAGCGCCGCTACGTCGAGTCGCTCTCCTCGTACGCCCGGCAGTTCCTCGGCCAGATGGACAAGCCGGACGTCGACTTCATCGAGGGCCTGAGCCCGGCCGTCTCGATCGACCAGAAGTCCACCTCGCGTAACCCGCGTTCGACGGTCGGCACCATCAC
>NZ_JAGPXZ010001210.1:0-1135 GCF_018070305.1 Micromonospora sp. M51
GGTCTACACCCAGCTGTGGCGACTCACCGGCGACCCGCTGGCCCGCCGGGTGGCCCGGGACACCGCCCGGTTCCTCGCCGACGAGCTGCACCGGCCGGGGCAGGGGTTCGCGTCCGCCCTGGACGCCGACACCGAGGGCGTCGCAGGGCTCACCTACGCCTGGTCTCCCACACAACTCGTCGAGGCGTTGGGCGAGGAGGACGGCCGGTTCGCCGCCGACCTGTTCACCGTCACCGACGAGGGGACCTTTGAACACGGCATGAGCGTGCTGCGGCTCGCCCGGGACGTGGACGATGCCGCACCCGAGGTGCGTGCCCGCTGGCAGCAGGTGGTCGGACGGCTGCTCGCCGCCCGGGACACCCGCCCGCAGCCGGCCCTCGACGACAAGGTGGTGGCCGCCTGGAACGGCCTGGCGATCACCGCTCTCGCCGAGTTCCAGCAGGTCGCCGCCGGGAACGTGTCCCCGCAGGACGAGGACGCCAACCTGATGGACGGCATCACCATCGTCGCCGACGGGGCGATGCGCCAGGCCGCCGAGCACCTGGCCACCGTGCACCTGGTGGACGGCCGGCTGCGCCGGGTCTCCCGGGACGGCAAGGTCGGCGAGCCGGCCGGTGTCCTGGAGGACTACGGCTGCGTGGCCGAGGCCTTCTGCGCCCTGCACCAGCTCACCGGCGAGGGCCGCTGGCTCACCGTGGCCGGCGAGCTGCTGGACACCGCCCTGGCGCGCTTCGCCGCCCCCGGTGGGGCCTTCTACGACACCGCCGACGACGCGGAACGGCTCGTCGCCCGCCCGGCCGACCCGACCGACAACGCCACCCCGTCGGGCCGGTCGGCGTTGATCGCCGGGCTGGTGGCGTACTCGGCGCTGACCGGGGAGACGCGTTACCGGGAGGCAGCCGAAGCGGCCCTCGGCACTGTCGCGCCGATCGTCGGGCAGCACCCCCGGTTCACCGGGTACGCGGCCATGGTCGGCGAGGCGTTGCTCTCCGGGCCGTACGAGATCGCCGTGGTCACCGACGACCCGGCCGGCGATCCGCTGGTGACCGCCGCCCGCCGGCATGCCCCACCCGGAGCGGTGGTCGTCGCCGGGCGGCCGGACCAGCCGGGTGTGCCGCTGCTCGCCGACCGTCCG
>NZ_JAGPXZ010001211.1:0-1134 GCF_018070305.1 Micromonospora sp. M51
CCTGGAGCAACCGGGCATGGGCCGGCGGGCGCTGCTGCTGCGGCTCGCCGCCGACTGGGTCAACGACGTCGAGGTCGGCCGGCTGATCAGCGGCCTGGAGGGGGAGAACCGGGTGTTGCCCGCGCAGCTGCTGCTGCGCCGGTTGCTCGCCCACTCCTGGTTGGAGCGCCGCGTCCAGGTCGGCGATCGGCCGCTGCTCGACCTGGTGCCCACCGGCCTGGGCCGGGGCAGTCTGCCGGAGACGCGCCCGCACACCCCGGGGGTCCGCTACCGGCTCTCCCGCTTCGCCACCCTCCAGCACGACCGGGACATGCTGGTGGCCGCGTCGGCGCTGAGCACCCTCGTCGTCGGCTGCGCCGACGCCGCCCTCGGCGCGGTGCTGGCCGCCGCCGCGCCGGGCGTCGGACCCGACGTGGTGGCCCGCACGCTCGGCGTGCCGCCGGATGTCGCCGGCCGGGTGCTCGACGAGTTGACCACCGCCCGGGTCCTGGTCACCGACGCCGAGTTCGAGGCGGAATGCGACGAGGCGCCGCTGGCCTACTGGTCGCCGGAGGAGCTGCGGCTGCACCACCGCTCCCGCGCCGGCCGGCACGCGCTGCCGGTGGGCGGCACCTACCGGATGCGGGAGCGCTTCACCCCGCAACCGCTGCGCCGCCCGTACGACGGGAGTCGGGCGGTCGAGCTGCCGCTGCCGGACCTGGCGACGATCGCCAAGGAGGAACCCTCGTTCAGTCAGGTCGTCGCGGACCGGCGCAGCGTGCGCGAACACGACGACGCGGCACCGCTGCCGCTGGAACGGCTGGCGGAGTTCCTGTACCGGTCGCAGCACACCACCGCCGTCGGCGAGGCCGGCGGACAGGAGGTCGGCCACCGGCCCTACCCGGGTGGTGGCGGCGTCTACGAACTGGAGATCTATCCGCTGGTGGCGCGCTGCGCCGGGCTCGATCCCGGGCTCTACCACTACGACCCGGTGGGGCACCGGCTGGAGCCGGTCGCCGCCTGGGGGACGGCCGCCGACCGGCTGCTGGCGTACGCCCGGGCGTCCGGGGCCCTGCCCCGGCCGCCGCCGACGGTCCTGGTCGTCTCCGCCCGCGTGCAGCGGCTCAGGTGGTCGTACGAAGGGATGAGCTACGC
>NZ_JAGPXZ010001212.1:0-1133 GCF_018070305.1 Micromonospora sp. M51
TCGTCGTACAGGCCGAGCAGCAGCGAACCGACCACCGGGCCGGACTTGTGCCAGCGGAAGCCGGCCACCACCGCGTCAGCGGTGCGGGCGTGCTTGACCTTGAACATCAAGCGCTTGCCCGGCTCGTACGGCAGGTCGGCCGGCTTGACGATCAGACCGTCCAGCCCGGCGCCCTCGAAGACGTCGAACCAGCGCCGGGCGGTGTCCGGATCGGTGGTGACCTGGGTGACGTGCACCGGCGGACGCACCCCGGCCAGCGCCTGGACCAGCCGCTCCCGGCGGCGCGGGTACGGCTGGTCGAGCAGCGCCTCGTCACCGATGGCCAGCAGGTCGAAGGCGACGAAGTCGGCCGGGGTGGTCTCGGCCAGCATCTTCACCCGGGACGCGGCGGGGTGGACACGCTGGGCCAGCAGCTCGAAATCCAGCCGGGGCTGGCCGCTCGGCCCGTCGCGCCGAATCACGATCAACTCACCGTCGACCGCGCACCGCTGCGGCAACTGCCGGCGGGCCTGCTCGACCACCTCGGGGAAGTAGCGGGTCATCGACTTGCCGCCCCGGCTGGCCAACTCGACCTCGTCGCCGTCGCGGAACACGATGCAGCGGAACCCGTCCCACTTGGGCTCGTAGGTCACCCCTGGCGTGGTGGGCAGCTTGGGAACACTCTTGGCCAGCATCGGCTCGACCGGAGGGTTGATCGGCAGGTCCACGCCGACCAGTCAATCAGACGGTGCCGACAGTCGTGAGGCAGATCACCGTGGGTGCCGGGGCGGCGTGTCCGTCTACGCGTCGCTCGTCCCGACCGGGCGAATCGAATAACCCCAGGTCAGAGCTACTTTCGCGAGGTGTCCGAGTGGGTCTGTGACTGCTGCGGGCGGTGGCGGGTGAGCGTCGAGCTGATCCGGGGCCGCTACCGCTTCCGGCTGACCCGCCGTTACCCGGAGCGGTTCGGCGGTGGCCGCAACGTGCTGGGCGAGGTCGGCTCGGTGCCGGAGCTGGAGGAGTTGCTGCGTCGGCGTACCCCACTCACCCTGGCCGACCTGCACGAGGCCGCCTGACCGCGGGCCGGCCGCCGGCCTCCACTGAGGAGGCTCGGACTGTCACAATGCTCGCGGCGGCCTCGTCCGTACCCGGGG
>NZ_JAGPXZ010001213.1:0-1131 GCF_018070305.1 Micromonospora sp. M51
AGGACGCCCTGGTTGCGGACGTCGCGGACGCCGACGTCGAGGGCGGTCTGGGCGGCCTTGGCGACCAGTGGGGTGAGCGACTGGGCGTGGTTGACGTGGGTGTGGATGGCGAGGTTGACGCCGCGGCGGGCGGCGGTGCGGGCGACGCGCTCCAGGCCTTCGACGACGTCGGGTTGCAGCCAGTGCTGGGGGAGGCCCATGAGGGCTTTGGTGGCGAGCCGGATGTCGCGGACCGTCTCCAGTTCCAGCAGGCGCATGAGGTACGACTCGAGGTTGCGCCAGGGGACGTTGGCCACGTCGCCGCCGGAGACGACCACGTCGCGGACGCCGGGGTGAGCCTTGAGGTAGGCGATGTGGGCGTCGTAGCGGTCGACGGGCTTGAGGGTGAGCTTGAGTTTGTCGACGGCGGGGGTGGAGTTGCCGACGAGGTCCATCCGGGTGCAGTGCCCGCAGTACTGGGGGCAGGTGGAGAGCAGCTCGGCGAGGACCTTGGTGGGGTAGCGGTGGGTGAGCCCTTCGGCGACCCACATGTCGTGTTCGTGGAGGCTGTCGCGGCTGGCGTAGGGGTGTGAGGGCCAGTCGGTGCGGCGGTCGGAGGCGACCGGGATCATGTAGCGGCGGATGGGGTCGGCGAGCAGTGCCTCGGTGGTGGGGGTCGCGAACGGCACCATCGTGTTGATCATCTGGGGTGGCACCAGCATGGACATGGTGGCCAGGGCCTTCTGGTCGGCCTCGAGGTCGGCGTAGAAGGTCTCGTCGATCAGGTCGCCGAAGACGGTGCGGAGCTGCTTGATGTTCTTGACGCAGTTGACGCGCTGCCACTGGGCGGATTCCCACTGGTCGCGGGTGATGTGGCGCCAGCCGGGGAAGCGGGTCCAGTCCGGTTCGACCAGGGGGCGGCGGTGGTATTCGTAGGGCTGCCCGGCGGTCGGTGCGGCGACCGGGGCGTGACGGGGGTGCGGGATGGTGTGGGTCACGGCCCCTCCTCGGTGGTGCGGCTGATCATCGAAGCCCGAAGGCTACTGGAAAATATTCGGTACAGAAACTAGTCTGCCGTAAGTTTTCCCGTTACGCGAGCCTTGACCGGGGCTTCGGGCGGCTGGACAGCGGTAGGTGCGCTCGTGCCGACCC
>NZ_JAGPXZ010001214.1:0-1127 GCF_018070305.1 Micromonospora sp. M51
CCCGAGCTGAGTCAGACCGGGCTGATGTGCGCGGCCAGGACCCGCCAGCCGTGTGGGTCGTCGTGGACCCAGGTCCGGGTGTAGCGCAGCCGCGCCGCGAACGGCACCCCGTCGAGGGTTCCGGACACCCGACCCAGGAAGAACGTGACCCCCGTTCTACCGACGACGAGCAGGTCCAGTTCCTCCTCCACCAACTCCTCGACGACCGAGCGGCGGTCCCGGTGGGCGGTCAGGTCGTCCTGCTTGGTGAGCGCACGCCCGTCCGGGCCGATGGCGATCAGCTGGTCGACCAGCAGTTGGTCCAGGGCGGCGACGTCGCCGGCTCGCTGGGCGGCCTGCAGGGTGCGCTCGGCGTCGAGCAGCTCCGCCTCGCGTGCGCTGTCCGGCATCGTGGCGTCCTCCTGTTCGGGGCTGACCCAGGGCCACCGTCGGCCCGGGCTGTCCGCATTGTGACAGCCGTCGTGGCCCGCGTGGGCGGGGATCGCCGCCGACGTTCACAGACTCAGGCGAATCCGTACGACGGTCTCTCCGGGGCCGGTGAGCACCGCCACCTCGTCACAGATCTGCTCGACGATGGCCAGCCCGCGACCGCGTACCGAGTCGGCGGCCGGCATGCTCCGCCCGAACGCCCGCGCCGGCCCGTGGTCGACCACGTCGCAGAACAGCTGACCCGACTCCGCCCAGAGCCGGACCCAGCCGCCGCCGGTGGTGTGCTGCAACGTGTTGGTGGCCAGCTCGCTGACCGCCAGCGTCAACAGCTCCACCCGCTCGGCCGACAGGCCGCGGGCCAGCGCCCCGGCGCTGACGAACGCGCGCAGCGCTCGCACGTCGGTCGCGACCTGGTACGCCATGGTGTCTGTGGCGTGGGTCGGGACATTCTGCTCGGCCACGGCCTCCCGTCGCTCTCCCGGCATCAGCCCGCCCGACGCGGCTGCCCGGCCGGCGGCACCGCGATCCACGCGGGTGTCGTCGGCGTGCGAGCCTCGAAGTGCGCCATCGGGCAGCCGTCGGGTTACCGGTCCGACCTCACCGTACGAGAATCCGACGGCGTCGCGCGGGGCAACCAGACTAACCATATCGCCGGCCGCCGGGTTTGCTGCCGCGTGGCCCGGGTAGCCACGCGTCTC
>NZ_JAGPXZ010001215.1:0-1125 GCF_018070305.1 Micromonospora sp. M51
GATGTGGCGCTGGGAGACCTGCACGACGGCGGCGTAGCCGAGGGTCACACAGACCGCCAGGAAGCTGGCCGCCAGGATCGGGACGGTCACCTCTCGCAGGCTCGCCGGAGTGGGGGTCGGGTCCTTCGGCATGGTCGCGGCCACGAACGCGGCCACCGCACCGGGCAGCGCGAACGCGGCGCCACCGGCGGCCCAGGCGGTTACCGTGTCGGCGGCGGCCGAGGCGATCCGGATCCGGGGCGCCAGCGCGACCAGCGTGCCGGCCGCGAACAGGGTGATCAGGACCGCGGCCGTGAGGGTGGGGCTGGTCAGGCTGGCGCCCGCACCGAACAGGCCGACCACTGCCGCCCCGACGGCGTGCGCCAGAGCGGCCCGGTCGGTGCGGGCGGAGAGCCCGATGACCCCGATGCCGATCGCGGTGATCACCATCGGCCACGGTGCCGTCGCCCAGCCGAGACCGAACGAGGCCGGTACGGCGAGCGCGGTCAGCGCCGCTCCGGCCACCGCGAACTCCCGGCGGATCTCGGTGGGCAGGGCCAGCACCGCCGCGATGGTGAGCAGGAACGCGGCCCCCGCGAGCTGCCATCCGGTCGGCCCGACGGCGGCGGCCAACTCGCCCGGGTACCGGCTGAGGTCCGGGTCCCAGGCGGGCAGCGCCGCCCGTACCGGTGCCACCCCGGCGCGCAGCGCGCCACCGGCCACCACCAGACCGCTGACGGTCAGGGCCACCGCGGACGCGATCTGCGGGCCACGTCGGGCCGCCTCCGGGACGGCGCGTACCGCCAGCCCGGTCACCGTGATGACCGCCGCGATCAGCAGCAGCGCCCGACCGGGGAGGGCCACCGAGGCGATGCGGCTGAGCGCGCCGATCACGGCCAGGGTGACGACGCCGGCCGCCACGTCGGGCAGCGGCGGGCGACGCAGCACCAGCGCGCCGGCCAGCCCGATCAGGGCGGCCAGCAGCAGCACCACCCCGGCGCCGGTCGCGGTCGGCACGGCCTGTGCCCGCAGCAGGGCGGTGACCGCGTACGCCAGCGCGACGGCGACCGCCAAGGCGTGCAGCAACCAGGTCAGCTCCGGCAGGCCGGGCACCGGGCGGGCCGGCCTGCCGGAGCTGACCTGGTT
>NZ_JAGPXZ010000122.1:0-11557 GCF_018070305.1 Micromonospora sp. M51
CGGTACGGCTCTACCACGAGTTCTCCACCCTCGACGCCGTCTCCAACGGCCGCGCCCAGGTGATCCTCGGCCGCGCCTCGGCAACCGAGTCGTTCCCGTTGTTCGGTTACGACCTCGCCGACTACGAGCGGTTGTTCGAGGAGAAGCTGGACCTCTTCCTGCGGCTGCGACAGGACGAACCGGTCACCTGGTCCGGCACGGTACGAAGCCCGCTCACCGCGCAGCGGCTGCACCCACGGATGCCCGCCGGCGGCATCCCGACCTGGATCGGGGTCGGGGGAAGCCCGAACTCGGTCATCCGCGCCGCCCGGCACGGACTTCCGCTCATGCTCGCGATCATCGGCGGGCGTCCGCAGCGCTTCGCCGGCCACGTCGACCTCTACACCAGGGCGCTCGAACAGTTCGGGCATACCCTGCCGCCAATCGGGCAGCACTCCCTCGGCCTGGTCGCGGACACCGACGAGGAGGCGGTGGAGACGTGGTGGCGGTACTGGCAGCCGGTCGCGGCGGCCCTGGCCGCCGAACGCGGCTTCTACAAACCGGACCGCGCGCGCTACGAGGCCGAAATCGACCACGGGGCGCTGTTCGTCGGCTCACCCGAGACGGTGGCGCAGAAGATCGCCACTGTCGCTCGCGACCTGCGGCTGAGCCGCTTCGACCTGAAGTACGACATCATGCACCTGCCCCGCGAGGCCCGTGCGCGCACGATCCACCTGCTGGGCAGTGCGGTCGCGCCACGGGTCCGGGAGCTGCTGGCGAAGGAGCCCACCCATGTCTGATCTCTTGTTCGGCCTTGACACGTTCGGTGACGTACCGCAGGACGACGCCGGCAAGCTCGTCTCCCACGCGGCGGCGATCCGGCAGGTCGTCGACGAGGCGGTGCTCGCCGACCAGCTCGGGGTCGACGTCATCGCCCTGGGCGAGCACCACCGTCCGGAGTACTCCGTCTCCACACCGGAGACGGTGCTGGCCGGCATCGCCACCCGCACCTCGCGGATCCGGTTGGCCTCCGGCGTGACAGTGCTGAGCTCGGACGACCCGGTGCGGGTGTTCCAGCGCTTCGCCACCGTGGACGCGCTGTCGAACGGCCGGGCCGAGGTCATCCTCGGCCGCGGCTCGTTCACCGAGTCGTTCCCGTTGTTCGGTTACGACCTGCGCGACTACGACACGCTGTTCGAGGAGAAGATCGACCTGTTCGTGAAGTTGCTGGACGAGAAACCGGTCACCTGGAGCGGGACCCTGCGTGCCCCGCTGGAGAACGCCGACGTCTTCCCGAAGACCGAGTCGGGTCGCCTGGACACCTGGGTCGGCGTGGGCGGCTCGCCGCAGTCGGTCGTCCGCACCGCCCAGTACGGGCTTCCGCTCATGCTCGCCATCATCGGCGGCGCTCCCGACCGCTTCGCGCCCTACATCGACCTCTACCGCCGGGCCGCCGCGCAACTCGGCACCACCGCGCACCCGGTCGGGATGCACTCGCCCGGCTTCATCGCCGACACCGACGAGGAGGCCAAGGAGATCTACTGGCCGCACTACCGGATCATGCGGGACCGGATCGGCAAACTGCGGGGTTGGCCGCCGATCCGCCGCCAGGAGTTCGACTCCGAGGTGGAGAACGGCTCCCTCTACATCGGTTCACCGGAGACGGTGGCCCGCCGCATGGCCCGGGCGATCCGCAGCCTCGGCGTCGGCCGGTTCGACCTCATCTACTCGGCCGGAGCACAGCCGGCGAGCGCCCGCATGCGCGCCGTGGAACTGTACGGCTCGAAGGTGATCCCCATGGTCCGCGAACTGCTGGCCTGACCGCCACTTCCCCGCGAGAGGACGACATGACCGACAACGACCGAAGCCGGCCTGCCACCCTCGGCATCCTCGGTGCCGGCAAGGTGGGCACCGTGCTCGCCCGGCTCGCCGTCGCCGCCGGCTACCGGGTACGGGTAGCCGGCTCCGGCGACCCGGCGAAGATCGCCCTCACCGTCGAGGTGCTCGCCCCGGGGGCCGAGGCCACCACCGCGCTGGACGCGGCGACCGACGCCGACATCGTCGTCCTCGCCCTACCCCTGGGCAAGCACCGCAGCATCCCCGCCGAGGCGTTGCGTGGCAAGCTCGTCGTCGACGCCATGAACTACTGGTGGGAGATCGACGGCATCCGCGACGACCTCACCGACCCGCGTACCTCGTCGAGCGAGATCGTCCAGGCGTTCCTGTCCGGCTCCCGGGTGGTGAAGGCGTTCAACCACATGGGTTATCACGACCTGGAGGACGAGGCCCGACCGGCCGGGGTGGCCGGGCGCAAGGCCATCGCGATCGCCGGCGACGACAGCGCCGACGTCGCCGAGGTGTCGACACTGGTGGACGCGCTCGGCTTCGATCCGGTCGTCGCCGGCCCGCTGGCCGAGGGGGTACGACTCGAACCGGGCAGCGAGTTGTTCGGCGCCAACGTGAGCGCCGACGAGGTCCGCGCGATGCTCGACCGCTTCCCGGAGTCGGAGCGGGGACGGGTCGTCACCGCCGCCCGAGCCTCGACCTCACCCGGGGCCGCCTAGCGCGGCTACGCGGCGAAGGCCGCCCTCGGTTCGAGGAGCTGGCCGACGGCGTACTCCTCGTCGAAGGCGGCCGGGCCGAGCGCTTCGACCGCGGCGGCGCGCATCCGGGCGAGGTCCGCCGCGTCGTCCGGGTCCGGCACCTGGCCGAGCGCCGCGAACGCGGCATCCGCGACGCCGATCATCCGCGCCGCCCGCAGGTGATCTCCCTCGGCGGTCGCGAGCGCGGCGCCCGCGACGCAGACGTACGGCACGAAGTCGGCCCAGCCGTTGTCGAACACCCGCTCGCGGTTCTCGGCGAACAGCGTCCGCGCCACGTCGAGGTTGCCCAGCCCCAGCTCGCAGAACGCCAGGTTGTGATACTCGGAGTTGACGGTCTTGGGTTGGCCGAGCGTCTCGTTGAGCGCGATGCTCTCCCGGTACAGCTCCCGCGCCCGAACCAGGTCGCCGGACATCCGCGCGACGCCGGCCAGCACGTGCCTCGGCCGTTCCTCGAGGGCGCGGTCGCCGGAGCGCAGCGCCACCGCCAGGGCCTCCCGCGCCCGGGCCTCCCCGCCCGCCAGGTCGCCGCCGCGGATGGCGACCCGGGCGAGGCTGTAGCGGGCCTCCACCTCACCCGCCGGGTCGCCGGCCGCCCGCGCCCGCTCGATCTCGGCCTCGCTCATCCGCACCACGGCGTCGGTCTCGCCCCGCCGGAAGGCCGAACGCACGTTCTCACTGAAGCTCATGGCCTTCTCCCCCGTCACGCTTCGCTCGGTCGCGCCGTCAACATGGTCCAGTTCTGCACGAGCGCGAAGCCCATCGACTCGTAGAGCGGCCGGCCCATCGGGCTGCTGTGCAGGTAGGCGATGTCCGCGCCGGCCGCGATGCCGTCGCGCAGCACCGCTTCGGTGAGCGCCCGGCCGAGGCCACGACCCCGGGCGGACGGTACGACGCCGATGTTGAACACACCGACCACGCCGGCGGCCCTCATGCCGAGGGCGGTGCCGACGGGACGGCCGGACTCCTCGGCCAGATAGCCGGTCACGCCGTCGGTGTCGAGCACCGCGCCGCCCATCAGCGAGCCGAAGACACCGACGGGCGCCTCGAAGCTCTCGGCGAAAGCAGCGGTGTACGTGTCGCTCTCGGCGGCGCCGACAGGGCGTACCAGGGTCTGCTGGGTCGAGCCGGTCCGGAACACGATGTCGTCGGTGGCGCAGGCCAGCAGCGGGAGGGCGCCGCGTTCGGTGAGCCCGTGCCGGGCCGCGAGCTCGGCGATCCCGGCGCTGGGCTCACCTCGGACGATGATCGACCAGTGCGGGACCTGCGCGCGGACCTCGGTTGCCAACTCGTCGAGCGAGCCGAGGTCCGGGTCCGTGGTCAGGTCGAAGACCCCGTTGAGCGACGCGACGCCGGTGTGGGTGACCCCCGCGCGAGCGGTGCCGCGTTCGGCGTACCAGCCCTTCGGTGTCACCCGGCAGAGTGTCTCGATGGCGTCGGAGTACGCCGTCGCCAACCGGTCGGCGGTGGTGCTCATGCCTGGTCTCCCCCATGGAACTAGTCCTGACGAGTCCGTCAACCTAGCCAGCAATCCGTTAGACCAGCAAACGTGACGATTCGGGCATCCGGCGGTGCTCCGTACCGATCAGGAATCGAGAAGCCCCGGGGCCGACGTCCGGCCTAGCCTTTTCCCAGAACGGCCGGCGGCACGCCGAGCCGGACGACGAGAGGGAGACCGCCCATGTCCACGAAGACCACCACCGAGTCCGACGGCTTCACCGCCGAGGAGCGCGCCGCGATGAAGGAGCGCGCCGCCGAGCTGCGCGCCGAGGGCAAGAAGGGTGCCAAGAAGGCCGACGGGCTCCAGGCGGTCCTCGACCGGATCGCGCAGATGGAGCCGGAGGATCGGGCGCTCGCCGAGCGCGTCCACGTGACGGTGACCGCCGCCGCCCCGGACCTGACGCCCAAGACCTGGTACGGGATGCCCGCCTACGCGAACGCGGACGGCAAGATCGTGGTCTTCTTCCAGGACTCCGGGAAGTTCAACTACCGGTACTCGACGCTGGGCTTCCAGGACACCGCCAACCTCGACGACGGCGACATGTGGCCGGCGTCGTACGCGCTGCAGAAGTGGAGCCCCACCGTGGAGAAGAAGATCACCGAGCTGGTGCGGGCAGCGGTTTCCTGATCGTCCCGCTAACCGCCTGGATCGGGGCGACCGCAGTGGCCGAGCGGCCAGAGGTGAGCGATGATCGGGGCCGGCGACCGAGGGAGACACAGTGCGGACGATGTGGCGCGGACCGTCAGCGGCGACACGAGCAGCCCGGTGACGGCCCGAGCGGGTGAGGCGTTCGACACCGCTCGGGCGGTCTCCCACGTCGAGTCGTTGCTCGCCGTCGAGCTGCCCACGGACGGCGAGCCGGTCAGCGAGGGCGACCCGGCCACCGGTGAGTGGACCGGCACCCGGGGGGCGGGCTTCCAGATCATTCCGCTCTGGGAGAGCGACGACCTCGTCGGTGTGTACGGCGCCGAGTGGAACGAGGCCGAGGAGGTCGCCACGGCGAACCTGACCCTTGTCGTCGGTGAACTTGACCGCCGTTGGGGCCCGCACCGCAGGGTGTCCATGCACGTACCGCTGTTCCGCAAGCAGGCCGGCGCACCGATGCCGGCGCTGTTCCAGTCCCTGAGCGACATGGACTGCTACGGCGACCTCACCGTGTGGGGGCCGACGGCGGCCGAGGGCCGGTGGGTCGCGGTCTCGGTCAACCAGTGCGACGGCGACGCCCCGATGATCATGATCGGGGTGGTCAGTCGGTTCGCGATCACCGAACTGCCGGAGTGACACGTGTCGATCACCGACCAGGCCGTGGCCATCGCGGCGGCGGAGGCCGGCGCGGCAGTCGTCCGCGCGCGATTCGGGTCGCCGCTGACCCGCTTCATGAAGATCGGAAACGACTTCGCCACCACCGTCGACATCGAGGCGGAGGAGGCCATCCTCGGCGTCCTGCGCGGGGCGCGCCCCGACGACCTCGTGGTGGGCGAGGAGAGCGGGCGCACGGGCACCGGCGACAACGGCCGCACCTGGCTTGTCGATCCGCTCTGCGGCACGGCGAACTACGCCGCCCGCACCACGCTCGTGTCGGTCAACGTCGCGCTGCTCACCGGGACGGGCTGCGCCGTGGCCGCGTCGGCGGACCCGTTCAGCGGTGAGGTGTTCTGGACCGACGGCGGTGCCGCGTACGTCCGCCTCGCGGGCACCGACGAGCGGCTCGTGCCGTCGGCCGAGTCGAGGCTGGTCGACGTCAACCTCGACCCGCCGTTCCCCAGCCGGGACGTCTTCCTGGCCGCCCGGATGCTCGCCGACGAGGACTTCATCGAGCAGTTCCACCCCCGGGTGGTCTCCACCAGCCTGGCCGTTGCGTGGGTCGCCGCCGGTCGCCGCGCCGCCTACCTGACGGACCGCCACGACCTGAGCCGCAGCGTGCACTTCGCGGCCGGAATCGCGCTCTGCCAGGCGGCCGGTTGCGTGGTCACCGGGCTCGACGGCGAACCGCTGCACACCGGTGGGAACGGTCTCGTGGTGGCCGCTGACGAGCGGACACACGCCGCCCTGCTGACACTCGTCCGGAGGCAGCGCCCCGGACCAGCATGACACTTGACATGAAGTGGGGTTGAGGTTCTAGCGTCCCTAGATGATCACGTCCGGGCCGTCGCGTCCGGACGTCCGTCAGCCGAGCGCCACCGTCGGAGGGAATCTGATGCACCTGCCCCGCCCGCTCCGCCCGCGTACCGTCGCGAGCGCCCACTGCGACCTGCCGTGCGGCGTCTACGACCCGGCCCAGGCCCGCATCGAGGCCGAGTCGATCAAGGCGATCTCCGAGAAGTACCAGGCCAGCGACGACCCGGAGTTTCGCACCCGCTCCCTGCTCATCAAGGAGCAGCGAGCCGAGCTGGTCAAGCACCACCTCTGGGTCCTCTGGACCGACTACTTCAAGGCGCCGCACTTCGAGAAGTACCCCCAGCTGCACGGCCTGTTCAACGAGGCGACGAAGCTGGCGGGTGCCGGCGGCGCGAAGGGCGCCGCGGACCCGGCGGTCGCCGAGCAGCTCCTCGGGAAGATCGAGGAGATCTCGAAGATCTTCTGGGAGACCAAGCAGAGCTGAGCAGCCGGTACCGGGTGGCGCAGGCCACCCGGTTCGGGGTACCACGTTCGGGAGGAACCGCATGACGTCGCGCACCGACCTCGTCGAAGAGTTGATGAGCCGTTTCCCACACGTGCCGCGGGAGGCGGTCCTCAAGGAGGACCTGCTGCGGGGCGGGCTCGCCTTCGACGACGCGGCACTGACCGACAACGAACACGGCGACGTCAAGCCGAAGTCGTACTTCATCTTCTCCTTCGACCACCGGACGCTGCCGGAGCTGGGGACGGCCGCGCTGCGCCGACCGCCGGAGGAGATCGTGCTCACCGGGGGTCCGTACGAGCTACGCCGGACCGTCGTCTCGGTCCGCACCAACCCCAGTTCGCCGTACCGGGTCGGCACCGACGGCGACGGTCGACTGCGCCTGTTCCTGGACGGGCGGCCGATCGCCGACGTCGGGCTGCCCCCGATGCCGGCGTACTACCGCCACACCCTCGCCAACGGCAAGTCGGTGATGGAGGTCGCCCCGACGATCCAGTGGGGCTATCTCATCTACCTCACCGCGTTCCGGGTCTGTCAGTACTTCGGCGCCAAGGAGGAGTGCCAGTACTGCGACATCAACCACAACTGGCGGCAGCACAAGCAGGCCGGCCGCCCCTACACCGGGGTCAAGCCCGTGGACGAGGTCCTTGAGGCCTTGGAGATCATCAACCGGCACGACACCGACCGCGCGTCGCAGGCGTACACGCTGACCGGCGGCAGCATCACCTCGCAGGTCAACGGGCTCACCGAGGCCGACTTCTACGGCCGGTACGCGCAGGCGATCGAGGAGCGTTTCCCGGGCCGCTGGATCGGCAAGGTGGTGGCCCAGGCGCTGCCCCGAGCCGATGTGCAGCGGTTCCACGACTACGGGATCCGCATTTACCACCCCAACTACGAGGTGTGGGACAAGCGGTTGTTCGAGTTGTACTGCCCGGGCAAGGAGCGCTACGTCGGTCGGGAGGAGTGGCACCGGCGCATCCTCGACTCCGCCGAGGTGTTCGGCCCGCGCAACGTGATCCCGAACTTCGTGGCGGGCGTCGAGATGGCCGCCCCGCACGGCTTCACCAGCGTCGACGAGGCGATCGCCTCCACCGCTGAGGGGCTCGACTACTTCATGTCCCGGGGGATCACGCCCCGGTTCACCACCTGGTGCCCGGAGCCCACCACCCCGCTCGGCCGGACGAACCCGCAGGGCGCGCCGCTCGAATACCACGTCCGCCTGCTGGAGGTCTACCGGGCGACGATGGAGGCGCACGGTCTTTCCAGCCCGCCCGGGTACGGTCCGGCCGGGCCGGGGCGAGCGGTCTTCTCGGTCAGCTCCTTCATGGACACCCTGCCGTCGACTGATTCGTGACGGCCGCGCCGGCTGACCAGCCGTGCGGAACTGCCGAACAGCGGTATACCTCAGGGGGCATGTTCATACCCCTGAGGTATACCGCTGAGAACCGCATCGGCCCTAGCTGGCGTACGTCTCGAACTCACCGACTCGTGGCGTACCGTCGGAGCTGTTGATCTTGAAGTTGATCTTGCTCAACGAGGTCGCGGAGAAGGTGATCGCTCCGGCCCCGCTGCCGGCGGCCAGGACGGCTCCGTTGTCGTTGTTGATCAGCTGCCAGGACCCGATGGAGCCCTGGGTGCCGGACGGTTCGCGGATCACCACTCGGGACACCCGGGTCGCCGAACCCCACTTGATCGAGATCGTGCCGGTCGACCCGGCCGGCGACCAGTAGGTGCTCAGATCGCCGTCGCGGACGTTGCCGTAGCTGGTCCCGCTGGCCTTGCTGGAGCCGTCGGCGCCGGCGCCGAGGCTGAGGTTGGTCCCACCGGTGGGCGGCGGCGTGGTCGGCGGTGGGGTGGTCGGCGGTGGCGTGGTGGGTGGCGGCGTGGTCGGCGGCGGGGTGGTGGGCGGCGGGGTCTGCGGCGAGCAACTGCCGTTCGACACCTTCAGGCCCGTGTTGGCGCCGACCGTCTGACGGACGATCTCCGGTACGCAGCTCGCGCCGTCGAGGCTGTACGGGTACGGGATGCTGACCGTGGTGGTGGAGGTCGGGTTGGGGCCGGCCGGGTAGTTCTCGCTGCCCGCGCTGGACCAGGTCACGTTGTCGAAGATGTTGCCGCCGACCTGCCAGTAGCCGCGCTCGTTGGTGTAGAAGGTGCCCAGGACGTCCTTGGAGTCGCGGAAGTAGTTGTTCTCCACCTTGGCCCTGGCGCCGGCCCGCGAGTTGATGCCGGACTCGTGCAGGCTCACGTAGTGGTTGTTGTAGATGTGGGCCACACCGCCGCGCAGCAGAGGCGTCCGGGAGTCGATGTTCTCGTAGAGGTTGTGGTGGTACGTGATGTAGCCGTTCGACAGGTCGCTCTCACTGGACCCGACGAGGCCGCCGCGACCAGAGTTGCGCAGGATGCTGTAGGACAGCGTCACGTACTGGGTGTTGTCCTTCATGTCGAAGAGGCCGTCGTACCCTTCGGACTCCCCACCCGAGGCTTCCAGGGTGACGTGGTCGACCCAGACGTTGCGGACCGTGCTCTCCATGCCGATCGCGTCCCCACCGTTCGAGGTGGGCGAACCCGACTTCTTGACGTTCCGCACTGTCACGTTCTGGATGATGATGTTGCTGGAGTCCCGGATGTGGATGCCGAGCTGGTCGAAGACGGCGCTGCCGACCCCGATGATGGTGACGTTGCTGATCTGCTTGAGCTCGATCACGCCCGCCGCGGTGTTGCAGCTCGACCCCGACACCTTGCTGGTGTTGCCGTGGTTGATGGTCCCGCTGACCTCAATGGTGATCGGGGTGCTGCTGCTGGGCCGACCGCACAGCGCCGCGTGGATCGCCGTCCCGGTGGTGGCCCGCACCGTCTGCCCGCCCGCGCCGCCGGTGGTTCCGCCGTTCTGGGTGGCGTAGCCGGTGGCGTTGCCGACCGCCGCCGAGGCCTGCGGGGTCGGCACTGTCACCCCGACCGCTACCAGCACGGCCGCGGTGGCCAGCACCGCCCGACGTCGCAACACGACTCGTCGTCTCATGTCGCCTCACCTTCGCATTCGTCTCGTACCAGGTTTCGACTCGACGGACACCGCGATCACACCTGCCGACGGACGTCGTTCAGGAATTGGCGGCAGTCAATCGCGAGAATGTCATCGAGATCTTTCGTGCCCTGGTGGAAGCACTGATGTGTCGGGTGAGCGCGGCGCTCCTGGTGACGCCACTCGCCCGACCGTTAATCGAAACATCGATGTAACGCAATCGTAGGAAAGCGGTTTCCCTGAAGGCAATAGCTGACGCTTGCAGGTTTGTTGCAGTGCTCCCGGACGCTCGGGCGAGCGGGCGGGGCGCTCGCCGAGCCCGGTCCGCAGGTTGGCGCACGCGCGGTATTGACAGCGCCGGACCGGCCACCGATGCTCTGCTAAATCAGTTTAGCGACCGGCTCGCTCCGACCCGTCCCCTCCCGGTCCCGGGCAGGCTCGTCGACTGAGCGCACCACCCCCGAGAAAGGACCCGCATGAGACTGCGAAAAGGACTGATCCCGCTCGCCACCGCCGTCGTCCTGGCCACCGCCTCCGGCACGGCGTACGGCAGCGCGACCGGTAGCCCCGGCGCCCCGGACGGAATCCGCAGCATCACCCCGATCACCACCGTCTACACGTACGGCCAGAAGGTCTCCGCGGTGGCGATCGAGTACGGGGCCACTGTCAACCCCCGCACCCTCGACACCGACACGTTCGCGGTGACCGACACCATCTACAACTTCCGCTTCAACCCCATCGAGGACCTGCCGAAGCTCGCCGAGCGGACCGTCACCCGCACCTACACCAACTCGGCACCGGACACCCGCGACGACCACCGGTCGACGCCGGGCAGGTACGTCATCGTCGAACTCGACCCCGCGGACACCGGCGGCTCGACGGTCATCGTCTCCAAGTGCCCGACGTTCCTCTGCACCGTGAAGGTCAACCCCGAGCTGCCCACCCGGGTCGTGCAACGCGAGGACGTGCACGGCCAGCCCGGCCGAGGGGCCGGTAAGGGGCCGGTGCTCGCCCGCGCCACCCCGCGCGAGTCCCGACCGGTCACCGCGAAGCCGGTCAACCACCTGGTCGACGAGTTCACCTACGGCTCGTTCCTCAGCGGTGGGATGGTGCTGCCGTACCACTACCACCTGCCGAAGAACTACCAGCCGGGCCGCACGTACCCGCTGATGGTCGTCCTGCCCGGTCACGGAATGGGCTGGGACGGCGACAACCTCGGTGTCCAGCTCGCCGCCGACATCCCGGCGACCGCGTGGCTCCAACCGCAGTGGACCGGCACCTCCGAGGACGTCATCGTCCTGGCCCCGCAGCACCAGCGGGTCGGTGGAGCCGCCGAGGCGGACCTGCTGGTCAAACTGCTCGACCAGTTCGTCGACCAGTTCGCGGTGGACACCCGTCGGGTGTACGCGACCACCGTGTCGTACGGCTCGCAGCTGCTCTGGGAGGCGTTCGCCAAGCGTCCGGACCTGTTCGCCGGCGGGTTGGTGACCGGTGGTTTCCCGGTCAACGCCACCCAGGCGAGCGCCATCGCGGCGGCCGAGGTGCCGGTGTGGATCACCCACGGCGAGCACGACCACCTGCTCAACGTCTCCGGCGCGCGCAACTCCACGGCGGTGCTGCGGCAGGCGTACGCCGCCCGGGGCAAGACGCCCGAGCAGGCCGCCGACCTGGTGCGCTACACCGAGTACGCGGACGCCGCGTTCTCGGTGCCGGACTACCACGCGGCGTTCGGGCCGACCTACGAGGACGACGGCATCCTGCGCTGGCTGCTCGACCAGGCCAAGCCGTAGGGTCGCGGGTCGGGCGACGCCACGCCTCGACCCGACGGCGCGATC
>NZ_JAGPXZ010001216.1:0-1120 GCF_018070305.1 Micromonospora sp. M51
GAGCTTGGACTTGTCGATGTCGTCCGGGTCGCCCTCGCAGTCGACCACCACGATCTGACCGGGGGTCAGCTCGTTGAACAGGATCCGCTCGGAGAGGTTGTCCTCGATGTCGCGCTGGATCGTGCGACGCAGCGGACGGGCACCGAGCACCGGGTCGAAGCCCTTCGCGGCCAGGTACTTCTTGGCGTTGTCGGTCAGCTCCAGACCCATGTCCTTGTTCCGCAGCTGGCCCTCGATCCGCTGGATCATGATGTCCACGATCGAGAGGATCTCGGTCTGACGCAGCTGGTGGAAGACGATGGTGTCGTCGATCCGGTTGAGGAACTCAGGCCGGAAGTGCTGCTTGAGCTCGTCGTTGACCTTCTGCTTCATCCGGTCGTAGTTGGACTCGGAGTCCTCCGACTGCGGGAAGCCCATCGACACCGCCTTGGCGACGTCTCGGGTGCCCAGGTGGGTGGTCAGGATGATGACCGTGTTCTTGAAGTCCACGATCCGACCCTGACCGTCGGTGAGCCGACCGTCTTCGAGGATCTGCAGGAGCGTGTTGAACACGTCCGGGTGGGCCTTCTCGATCTCGTCGAAGAGGACCACCGAGAACGGCCGACGCCGCACCTTCTCGGTCAGCTGCCCGCCCTCGTCGTAACCGACGTAGCCGGGAGGGGCACCCACGAGCCGGGAGACCGTGTAACGGTCGTGGAACTCGGACATGTCCAGCTGGATGAGGGCGTCCTCGCTGCCGAAGAGGAACTCGGCGAGCGCCTTGGACAGCTCGGTCTTACCGACACCGGACGGGCCGGCGAAGATGAACGAGCCCGACGGGCGCTTCGGGTCCTTCAGGCCGGCCCGGGTACGCCGGATCGCCTTCGAGACCGCCTTGACCGCGTCCTCCTGGCCGATGACGCGCTTGTGCAGCTCGTCCTCCATGCGCAGCAGGCGCGAGGTCTCCTCCTCGGTCAACTTGTAGACCGGGATGCCGGTCCAGTTGCCGAGCACCTCGGCGATCTGCTCGTCGTCAACCTCGCTGACGACGTCCAGGTCACCGGCCTTCCACTCCTTCTCCCGCTGGGCCTTCTGGCCGAGCAGCTGCTTCTCCTTGTCGCGCAGCTGGGCGGCGCGCTCG
>NZ_JAGPXZ010001217.1:0-1117 GCF_018070305.1 Micromonospora sp. M51
GCCACGTCCAGTAGAGGTCGAGCTCGAAGTGGACGAGCCGGGGATCGGTCTGGGAGCTGAGGATGTCGAACCCGGTCGAGCCCCCGGTCAGCGGCACGAACTCGAGTTGGTGGTTGTGGTAGCCGAATTCGAGCCCGGCGCGCTCGGCGAGCCGTCCGGCCTTGTTCAGGTCGCGAGCCAGGGCCCGGTAGACGGCGGGGTCCCGGATCGGCTGACCGGCCGCGTCCCGACCGAAGTACGGGTGGACGATCTTCTTGCAGCCCACCACGTTGGCGTCGGCGAGGGCCTGCTCCCAGGTGGCGGCGTCGAACGGCTGGGGGATGCCGACGTGCCCGGAGGTGGAACGCAGCCCGGCGTCGTCGAGCGCCGCCCGGAACTGCGCCGCGGTGCGGCCGACGAAACCGGCGTGCTCCACCCGCCGGTAGCCGATCCGGCGCAGCGCGTCCAGGGTGCCGGGCAGGTCGATGGCGAGTTGGTCACGCAGGGTGTAGAGCTGAATGCTGATCCGGTCCACCGGCACCCGACGGCGGCCCTGGGCCTGCGCCCCGGATGCGCCGGGTGCGGCGGTGGCCGGGCCGGCGAGCAGACCGGCGGCGCCGACGGCAGCCGCGGAGACGGTCGCGGCACGCAGCACGCCACGGCGGCTGACCGGCTCGGATGCCGGTGTGTTGAGTTGTTGATCCATGGTGGTGGTCCCTTCCTGACGGCTGGTACGCCGTCGACGGAGGTCGACCTGACTGCCGTCTGCCGGGCGCGCCGAACCGGCCGCGGTGGGCTTCGGCGGGACGGTGAGGGACGGCTCGTGGGTGCGGCCCGGACCCATCGGGGGCGGATCGCGGCGACCCGGCACAGGTGGCGGCAAGTTGATCGACGAATGGGCAACCCTCTATCTGGATCGTGACCTTACCCTTGCCTTCGGACGAAGGCAAAGCTTTGTCGCGTTCGGCAGAAGCTTCGCTCCAATTGACAAAAGTCCGCCCCCGAGGTGCGCCACCGGCCGTGACCTCGCCCCGCAGCCGCTGGCCGCGCCCGGTCCCGGCCGGCCGTGCCGCGAGCCCGCCCTCGGGTGCCGGCGTCCGCGGGCATCCGGACAGTCGACGTCGCGTCGCTCAAGCGC
>NZ_JAGPXZ010001218.1:0-1117 GCF_018070305.1 Micromonospora sp. M51
GGCGCTGGCCGCCCGGGCGCTCGGCCTGCGGGTGCTGGTGGTGGACACCCTCGGCGCGGACCCGGCCGGTGAGCTGGTCCGGGCGGCGCTGACCCGGGCCGGGGTTCCGGCGGTGCTGGCCGAGAACCCGGACGGCACCCGCCGTTCGGTGAACCTCGTGGACCCGCGTGGGCGACGCACGTCGCTGTACGACCCGCGCCCGTGGCGGGACGGCCCGCCGTTCTCCGCCGCGGAGGTGGCCGCGCTGGTTCGTGACGCCCGGCACGTCCATCTCTCGATCATGGATTGGGCGGTGCCGCTGCTGCCCGCCGTGCGGGCTGCCACTGCGGCAGGCGTGGCGCTCTCCACCGACCTGCACGACTGGGACGGCGAGAACACCTACCATCGGCCGTTCGCCGACGTTGCCGACCTCGTTCTGGTGAGCGGGGTGCGGCTGGGCGACCGGGCCGCGTCGCTCGCCGGCACGCTGGCCCCCCGGACAGTGCTGGTGACCAGGGGCGCGGACGGCGCCGAGTTGTTCCCGGGCGACGGCACGGTGACGCCGGTGCCACCCGCCACCGCACCCGCGCCGGTGGTTGACACCAACGGGGCGGGCGACGCCTTCGCGGCCGGGCTGATCGCCGCCCGGTTGCGTGGCGAGCCGCTGGCGGACGCGGCCCGGTACGCGGCGCGGGTCGCCGCCGCGGCCTGCGCCCATGACGGGATGGAGTACCCGCCGGGCCTGCTGCCCAGCGGTTGACGGCACGCCGCCGCGCCGACGGCGTACGGCGGGCAGGGCTCAGAACGCGCCGCACTCGCCGTCGGTCAGCTCGCGCAGGATGTCGGCGTGGCCCGCGTGCCGGGCCGTCTCCTCGATCAGGTGCACCAGAATCCACCGCACCGACACCTCACCGAGCTGCGGATGCGGCACCACGTGGTCGAGGTCGACGCTCGCGACGACCGCCCGGGACCGCTCACAGGCCCGCTCGTACGCCTCGACGAGCCCGGCGACGGTCTCCTGGTCGTCGAGCATGAAGCTGGCGACCGCGTCCTCCTCGGAGGTCAGGTAGACGTCGCCGGGCTCGGGGGCCAACAGGGTCGGGAACCAGTTGCGCTCGACGAGGGTGAGGTGCTTGAC
>NZ_JAGPXZ010001219.1:0-1110 GCF_018070305.1 Micromonospora sp. M51
GGCTCACGCCGCCCGGAGCACTCCTTACTCAGCCGGCCGCTGCCTTCAGTGCGTCACCGAGCGCGTTGGCCTCGTCGGGAGTCATCTCGACGACGAGCCGGCCACCGCCCTCCAGCGGGACCCGCATGACGATGCCCCGCCCCTCCTTGGTGACTTCCAGCGGACCGTCGCCCGTCCGCGGCTTCATCGCCGCCATGTTGTCTCCCCTCAGACCTACACCAGGGTCGGTGGGTTGCCCCACAGCCACTTCGTCACGACCACCCGCAACGGTCACGGGGGTGTCGACAAACGATTTTCCCTGATGAACACCGCCGGACCCAAACCGGAGCAGCATTGATGTAACAGCATCTAGCTTATCTTGAGAAGGCCTGTCACAATGTGCGGTCATGCAGGCACGGTCGGCACTCTTCGACCTGTACGGCGACCACCTCCGTCCCAGGGGTGGCCGGGCACCGGTTGCTGCCCTGGTCAAGCTGCTGGCGCCGCTGGGAATCGCGCCGCCGGCAGTTCGCACCGCCGTGTCCCGGATGGTGCGCCAGGGTTGGCTCGAGCCACTCCGGTTGGTCTCCGGTCCGGGATATTCGATCACACCGAAAGCCGCCCGGCGACTCGACGAGGCAGCCGCCCGGATCTACCGGACCGGCCGGGTCACCTGGGACGGCCGGTTCGATCTGCTGGTGTTGGAGGCCCCGGGCTCCCGACGTGACCGCCAGCGGCTCGCCGCCAACCTGAGCTTCCTCGGCTACGGGACGCTCGACGAGCAGACCTGGGTCGCCACCCGCCCCGGCGAGGATGTCGACCTGCTCCTCGCCGAGACGGGCATCCGGTTCGAGCGGTTCACCGCCTCGCACTTCTCCGGCACCCCCGGTGCGATGGGCGTGGTCCGACGAGCGTGGAACCTGACCGAGATCGGCCACGCGTACGAACGGTTCGTCGCCAAGCAGAAGCCGGTCTTCGAGGGACGCTGACCCGCCCCGCTAGTCGTCCTCCTCCGGGTCCTGGTTGGCCTGCTCGCCCAGCACGAACGCCTGCATGGCCAGCTCGTCACCGGCCGGCGAGACGAAGGCGGGCAGCTCACGCGGCCCCAGCTCCTGCACGTAGGACCAGAAC
>NZ_JAGPXZ010001220.1:0-1106 GCF_018070305.1 Micromonospora sp. M51
TTTCAGGGAGTCGGGGTGTCCCACCGACCCGGACACCCCGATTTTCTGAAACGCGAGTCGATCATCGCCGGCAGCAGACGACCGGTGCGGGCGGGGCCACGGCGTAGCCGACGTCGGCGGACGAGGCCTAGCCGGCGGGGGGGGGTAGGCGTCAGGCCTAGCCGACGTCGGCGGACGGCAGGCCTGGCTGGCGGGCGACCGGCCTCGCCGGCTCGCTCAGGCAGCGGAGAAGACGCCCTGGTGGAGCACCGGCACCACGTCCGACACGCCGATCTGGACGGCAACCTCCACGTCCGCGGCGAAGCCGGTCTCGGTCAACTCCCGCCCGGAGACGCTGCCCCGCACGGCGGCGGGCACATCCGGGGTGCTCGCCAGCGCGGCGAGCGCCATGGCCGCCTCCACCGACAGCCCACCCGGTACGCCGGAGAGGGCGTCCAGCACCGACGCGGCGCCGAGTTGGTCCTCCACCGACGGGCGCAGCGACCCGTCCGGCCACTGTTCCCCCGAGGCGATCACGCCGATCGGGGCGTCCACAGTGCCGTACCCCTGGCGGCGCAGCCAACCCCCGACGGCGCGTGCGTTGCGCAGGCACGCCGCGACCACCGGCAGGCCGGTGGCGCTGGCGGCGGCGCTGATGGCGGAGCCGTTCGGCGAGGGCAGCACGAGGTCCGCCACCACGGGTGCGGTGCTCAGCGCGGCGGGCGAGAGCGACCACGGATGGTCCGGGGTCGTCTGCCGCCGCCCGACGGCAGCGGTCGCGCCGACCCGGACGGCGTACTCGGCGGCCTGCTCACCCCAGGGGAACGGGTGCACCCGCATGCCCCTGGCGACCGCCACCTCCACGGTGGTGGTGAACGACAGAACGTCCACCACCACCAGCGCTGCGCAGACCCGACCGAGCTCGGCCGCCCCGGTCAGCCCCCAGTCGAACCGGGCACCGGATCCGGGTTGGCCGTAGACAGCGGCCGTCAACGCCTCAGCGCTCGTCGGTCGACGGCTCGGTGACACCGGGGTCAGACTCGGATGCCCCATCGGGCTGTTCTGATCCGATCGGCTCGACCGCGCCGGTCTCCGGGGACGGGCCCGACGAGGCGATCGGCTCGGAG
>NZ_JAGPXZ010001221.1:0-1103 GCF_018070305.1 Micromonospora sp. M51
GGTACGGGTGGTCTGCCCCGGCCCCGACCACGCCCGCCTGGCCGCGCTCGGCTGGCACCGCCCGAGCGGGGACGAGGGCTGGTGGTACGAGGCGCCGCGTACCCCGGAGCAGCTGGAACGGCTCAGTGTCTTCGTGACCCGTACCGCCGCCGAGGTGCTGACCAACGAGCCCGGCGCGCTCTCCTGCCGGGCGGTGCCGCCGGCCGCCCGGCCAGGCCCGGCCACGCGATCGACGCCCGACCGGCCCGCACCGGTCGGGTCCGCACCGGTCCCTGTGATCCATTCCGAGCCGACACCGGCCGAGGCGGCACCCGCCGGGGTGGCTGAGCCGGCGGTGGTGGCGGTGCTCGCGGCGGCGGCCGACCGGCGTGACCTGCCCGGCTATCTCGCCGTGCTGGCCGGCGCCACGGTGTGCGTCCCGCTGGCCGGGGAACCGACGCCGGATGCCGACTTCCCGTGGGCGGTCATCGGCGACGCGACCGGCGCGCCGCTGCTGCCGGTCTTCACCTCGCCCGGGGCGCTCGCCGCGTTCACCGGCGACGGGGTGCCGTTCATCGCGCTGCCGTGCGTCGAGTTGTTCGAGGACTGGCCGGACCCGTCCTGGGGGCTGGCGGCCGACCCGGGCAGCACCCGGGCGGTAGCCCTGGCCGCGCCAGCCCTCACCGCTCTCCTGAGCGCCAACCTCCCCACGAACTAACGCCCCGAGGCCCTCTTCGGCGATCTTGCGCTTGCTGTCGTGGCACAGCGGGCTTCTCGCCCATTCCGGCAACCGGAACCGCTCGATCGGCGGGAGAGGGGCACGGGGCGGCACGAACCGCCCCGGGGGCGTCGTTGGTCACTCGGGAGGGGGTGGCGAACGGCCGCTGGGCTGGGCAGCATGGATGGCATGGACTACGAGTACGCGCCGCTGCGGCTGCCGCCGAACGTCGACCGGTTGACCGCCGCGGCGCAGTTGGCGATCCAGGCGGAGTTCTCCGGATGGGAGTTGGCCCGGGTGCGGCTGTACCGCGACGGCACGCGCCAGGTGGTGCTGCGCCGTCGGCGGATCAACCAGCCGCAGCCGGGCCTGTCGTACTGACGACCGGGCGGTGCCGCCCACGGGC
>NZ_JAGPXZ010001222.1:0-1101 GCF_018070305.1 Micromonospora sp. M51
CACCAGCGCCGTCCGTACCGGTTCGGTGGGCGGGGTCGCCGGCTGCACGGCCTGTTGCCGGCGCAGGATCTCGTGCACCGCCGACGGCAGGTCGGAGGCCACCCACCCGGCGGCGGCGATCTCCTCCGGTCGGGTCACCGGGGTGGGCACCAGCACGCCCGCCGCCCCGGCGGCCAGCGCCGCGGCGACGTCCCGGCCGATGTCGCCCACCAGCACGCACCGGGACGTGGTGGTGCCCAGCTCGCGGGCGGCGGCGTGCACCAGACCGGGTGCCGGCTTGCGGCAGTCACAACCGTCGGCGTCGTCGTGCGGGCAGACCAGCCACGCGTCGAACCGGCCCAGCAGCTCCTCGACGCGGGCGTGCACCGCCCGCATCTGCTCCCCGGTGAAGTAACCCCGGGCCAGACCCGACTGGTTCGTGACGACCGCCAGCCGCAGCCCGGCCGCGCGCAGCCGGTCCAGCGCCGCCCGGGCGCCCGGCACCGGGCGCACCTTCTCCGGGTCGCCGTTGTACGGCACGTCCTCGATCAGGGTGCCGTCCCGGTCCAGCAGCACCGCGTCGTACAGGACGGGCCGGGGGCTTGCGACAGACCCGGAACCGGCGCGGTCAGCAGCGGCGTACACCTGGGCTGACCTGCGCTGATACGGATCCTCCTGGTCCTGTCGCACAGGCGGCGGGTTCCCTGCGCCCCGAGGAGTAAACGTCGTCGTCGAGGCGGTGGGCCAGCGCGCCGCGGTGCCCCGGGTCGGCCTTACCCGCCGTGCCGGAGAAGCTAACCCCGCCGGCCGTTAGCCAGTGCCGTGCCCCGGGTATGGAATCCCGGTGGCGATTGTGGAGAAAGTGATCGACGCTCCCCCGCAGCGGGTGTTCGACGTGCTCGCTGACGGATGGACGTACAGCGACTGGGTGGTCGGCACCGCGCACATGCGCGACGTGGACGACGCCTGGCCCCGGGTCGGCAGCCAACTGCACCACCGTGCCGGGCCCTGGCCGTTCTCCCTGCAGGACGCCTCGACGGTGCTGGTCTGCGAACCGCCGCACCGGCTCGTGCTCAAGGCCGGTCTCTGGCCGGCGGGCGAGGCGATCGTGGCCTTCACCCT
>NZ_JAGPXZ010001223.1:0-1100 GCF_018070305.1 Micromonospora sp. M51
GTGTACGCCCTGCTCCCGTCGGCGGCGGCCACGGCGCGGCCGAGGCGCAGGTCCAGCCGGCGCAGCGCCACCGGACTGACAGCGACCTCACCGGCCTGCTGCGGCGCCCGGCCGGCCCGGAACCGCACCAGCCCACGGGCTAGCGGATCGGCGAGGTCCAGCACCCGACCGTTCACGACCTCGTCGCGGTGCGGGCCGCGCAGTGTCAGCGGAACGCGCTGACGAACCTCGGTGACCCGGCTGCCCGGCCCGAGCAGCTCGGTCAGCTGGGCCGCGGTCACCTTGGCGGGGAGCTCGCCGTCGCGGGTGTACCAGCCCTCACCCCACTCGTCCTGCCCCACCGGGGCGTTGGCGATCCACTGCAGCTGCGCGTCGGCCACGCCGAGGCGGCGGTCGACGCGTTCCTGTGGAGTCAGCTCGGCCATGTCGTAACTGGCGGCCAGGAAGGCCAGCGCCGCGACCGGCATGGCGATCATCGCGAGCACCAGGATGGTCCGCCGTCGGGACCGGCGTGACTCCCGCCGGGCGATCCGCAGCGCCGCCCGCCAGGAGCCGGTCAGCTCGGCGAACCGCCGTCGGCCGACCGGGGCGGGCGGCGCGACCGGCTGCCGTGACGCGCTGTCGGCCCGACCGGGGGCCCGTGGCAGGCGGCGGATGGTCACCGTTCGCTGCCGGACAGCAACTGCTCGACGCTGCCCAGCGGCGCCGTGGTGTCGACGAGGACGCCGTCGCGGAGGAACACCACCCGGTCGGCCCAGCCGGCGTGCCGCGCCTCGTGGGTGACCAGCACTCCGGCGGCACCCGCGTCGATCCGGCGGCGCAGCAGGTGCAGCACCGCCTCACCGGTCTGCGAGTCCAACGCCCCGGTGGGCTCGTCGGCGAGGACCAGCCGGCGTTCGCCCACCAGCGCGCGGGCGATCGCCACCCGCTGCTGCTGCCCGCCGGAGAGTTGGTCCGGGAAGCGGTCGCCCAACGCGGGCAGGCCCACCTCGGTGAGCGCAGTCATGGCCAGTGCGCGGGCCCGACGCCCGCTGGTTCCGTCGAGTTCCAGCGGGAGCGCCACGTTCTCCAGCGCGCTGAGGCTGCCCAGCAGGTTGAGC
>NZ_JAGPXZ010001224.1:0-1099 GCF_018070305.1 Micromonospora sp. M51
TGCACCAACTGGTCGAGCAACGCGTTGATGGTCATCCGTAGCTGCATCTTGAGCTGCTGCAACCGCACCGGCAGACCACCGAAGCCGAGACCCGTCATCACCTCCTCCGCGTAGACCGCCCAGCCCTCGATGAACGGGCCGGACTCGGCCAGCGCGCGGACCCGGGTGCCACCGACGTAGCGGCGGGCGTGGGCGAGTTGGAGGAAGTGCCCCGGCATCGCCTCGTGCACCGTCAGGTTGCGGATCATGTGGTCGTTGTATTCGCGGTAGAACGACTCGACCCGGTGCGCCGACCAGTCCGACGGGGTGGGCGCGATGCAGTAGAAGGTCGGCACGGCGGCGGTCTCCAGCGGGCCGGGCGCGTCGCAGTACGCCACCGCGACGCCCCTGGCGAACTCCGGCATCTCCTGGATCACGCACCGGTCGTCGACCAGGGTGACCAGGTCGTGTGCGCGGACGAAGTCGGTGGCCTCGTCCAGTGTCACAGCGGCCAGCTCGACGATCGTCGCGTCGTTCGGGTGCTCGGCGGCGAGCAGGTCCAGCGCCCGCCGTACGGACGCGTCGTCGGCCGGCCCGCCGACCAGCTCGACGGCCGCCGCACGGATCTCGGCGGTGACCCGGTCCAGGTTGGCCCACGCGCGCCGCTGGATCTCGGCGGCGCCCAGCTCGGTGTCGAGGGTGTGCCAGAGCCGCGCCTCCCAGCGACGTCGGCCCAGTCGCGGGTCACGGCCGGGACCGGCATCGGCGGCCAGGCCGGCCCGGAGCCAGGCGACGAACTCGTCCAGCGCGGCGATCGCGGCGGTGGCCGCCGGCTCGACCCGGTCGAGCTGGCTCGGCGCCTGGGCGAGCAGCGCCGGCAGCTCGTCGCGGATCAGCGCGGCCGTGCCGGTGAACTGCCCGACGGCCGTCTCCGCGTGGATCCGCGGCATGTCCCGCAGCGTCGCGCGGGCGGTGGCGAGGGCGTCCGGTACGGCGGCGAGCCGCCCGGCCAGTTGGGTCAGCCGCACCTCGGCGGGGGCGTACGGGCGGGCCAGCAGCGGGTGCAGCAGCGGGCCGGGGTTGTGCCGCAACGGATCCCACTCGTGCGACCGGATCTCGG
>NZ_JAGPXZ010001225.1:0-1096 GCF_018070305.1 Micromonospora sp. M51
CGCCGTCTCCGCCGACCACGCCGGCACCCTGCCCCGCGGCGGGGACGCCCGCCGGTTGGCGCAGACCGACCCGGGCCGGTTCGAGGCGAACCCGAAGCGTCGGGTGGACGAGCCGACCGTGCGGCTCGGCGACAACGCGTACCCGCCGGCCGAGCTGCTCGCCGCGGTGCTGGCGTCGGTCGCGCGGGCCGCGGTGGGCGCGGTGGGCTTCCTGCCCCCGGCCGTGGTCACCTGCCCGGCCGCCTGGGACGCGACGCGGCGGCAGGTCCTCGCCGACGCGCTGCTGCGGGCGGGTTGGCCGCAGGCGGCCGAGCACACCCTCGCCGGGCCGACCCCGCCGGGCACCCGTTTGCTGCGGGAGCCGGTGGCCGCCGCCCGCTACTACACGCAGGTGCTGCACCGTCCGGTGCCGGTCGGCGGGGCCATCGCGGTGTTCGACTTCGGTGGCGGGACGCTCGACGTCGCGGTGCTGCGCAACGAGGGCGCGGACCCCTGGGGCGACTCCGGCTTCAGCGTGGTCGCCGACGGCGGCCTGCCCGACCTGGGCGGCCTGGACCTCGACGCCGCGCTGGTACGGCGGGTCGGTGAGCTGGTCGGTGAGCGGCACGCCGCGCAGTGGGCCCGGCTCACCCGACCGGCGGATCCGGCGCAGCGCCGCGACCAGATCCGGCTCTGGGACGAGGTACGAGGCGCGAAGGAGACCCTGTCCCGGTCCGTTGTCGCGCCGGTCGCGGTGCCGGGAGTGGCCGAGCCGATCCAGCTGACCCGGGCGGACGTCGAACGGGTGGCCACGCCGCTGCTGCGGCGGGCGGTGCAGCGGGCCCGGGAGGTCATCGCCGCCGCCGGTCTGCGCCCCGACCAGCTCGCCGGGCTGTTCCTCGTGGGCGGGTCGTCGCGGATCCCGCTGGTGGCCCGGATGCTGCACGCCGACCTGGGGATCGCGCCGACGGTGCTGGACCAGCCCGAGTTGCCGGTGGCCGAGGGTGCCCTGACCGACCTGCCACTGCGCAAGCCGCTACCCGCCCCGGCGTACGCGGGACCACCAGTGGCCCCACCCGCGCCAGCTCCGGTGAGCCCGCCCGCCCCGGCCGCAGCA
>NZ_JAGPXZ010000123.1:0-11483 GCF_018070305.1 Micromonospora sp. M51
TCTGTTGCCCGGCCACCGCGGGAGCCGCCAACCCGGCGGCCGACATGTCCCCGGTCAGGCCCAACAATCGGTTGGTGAATTCCTGAACGCTGTCCGATTCGCTCTGCGATCGGGGAAAAGGGTCAGCCGCGACGGTGAATCGCCAGGTGAGTGATTTGATGGATTCGGAGAGGGCCCTGCCGACGTACCACCGTTCATTCGGACGATTGGTGAGGAGAAAGACCTCGACGATCGAGGTGGCGGCGAACGCGCCCGCCGCCAGCGCCGGGCCGAGGGCGAAATTGTCGAGCTTCCAGGTGGCGACTCCCGCGACAGCGGCCACCAGGAGCAGGGACAGCCGCAGCGCGACAAGGGTGGCGTACACGCGTTGGCCGCGCTGCGACTCATCGGACACGGCGCGCTGAAACGGGGGAAGATCCTCGGCCTTCAGCATGTCGTTGACCCTCTCGACAGAACATCCAGGACATCGACAGTCGGACGCCAGCCGCTGTAGACAGTAGACACCCCTGTCCACCCCCACTCCCACCCCCCACTCCCACCCGTCACCCCTGGTGATCAAGAGGTTTGCGTCACGACACACCGGGATGGATGACGGAAAGCTCTTGATCACCAGGGCGGTGGACGTCGATCCGGGTGGGGGCGGGGATGATGTGGGGGTGGAGATGGGGGAGGCACTGAGGTTGGCCCGGTCGCAGTTGTGGTCGGACCGGGCCCGCGCCGGGCGTCACCTGAGCGCTGTCGTTGGGCGGGAACCGGTGGACACCGTGGTGCGGAGCCTGCTCCTCGACAGCGCGAACACCGCGGTCACCGACGCCACCGCCGAGGAACTGCTGCGGCGTCGTGACGCAGCCGGCCTGCGTCTCATCGCGGCAGCGTGGCATGTCGCTGAGCCGGAGCAGGGGATCATCTCACCGGTTGCCTGAGCGCCGCCTTCTTCGAGCTCGCCTGCGCGGAGCCGGAGGACCGGATGCGTTTTCGCGCCGTGCTCCGGAGTCTGCGGGACGATCCCGACCCGGATGTTCAGGCCGGTGCCCGCGACCTGCTTGATCGAGTCGCACGAGCGCTGCCGGGCTGAGCCCAGCGGTGCTGGGCTGAGGTGCACGAGCGCTGCCGGGCTGAGGCGCGCACGGGCGCTGCCGGGCTGAGGCGCATGAGCGCTACCGGACTGAGCGGCAGCAGGCAGCGCCGGGCCGTTCGGGGTTCATGAGGTGACGGGGTGTGGCGTGGCGGTCTTGTCGCAGGGGGTGCCGATGCCGAGGTTGACGCGGTCGGTCCGGCCGTCCGACGTCACGATCAGCGGTACGCAGGCGACCTGCGCGACCCAGGCGCCGCCGACGAAGGCCAGCCACTGCGCCTGCCCACCCTCGGGAGTGCAGGCGTGCACCGTGACGGTCGCCGCGGGCGCGCCGGTGCCGCCCCACCCGAGCCGGGCCCTGTCCTGCCAGCCCGGTGCCACCCGCAGGTCGACGACGGTGCCGGCGCGGACGACGAGCCCCCATTTGGCGAACAGTCGCGCCGCCGGATCGGCCTCCCCGGAATCGCCCGCCGACAGCACCGGGGTGTCAGGCACCGCCACGTCCTCGCCCACCAACCGGTAGCCGGCCGGCGGCGCCGGCAGCGCGTCGACCGATGGCGTGCACGGCGGCCCGGCACCGCTGGCACCGGTGGCCGGCGCCGACCGGTCGGCCGGAGTTGCCCGATCAGCCGGCGCTGAGGTGGGCTGGCGCGGGTCACCTGCCGACGTGCAGGCGGACAGGACCACCGCCAGGCACAGGCCGGCCAACCCGGCCGCGGCACGTCCGGTCCGGCGCTCCGCAGAATTCGAATTCATTCGATATTTATAGCAGGAGGCCGATATACGCGTTGGTAACATCGCGGTGGGCGACACCGCTCGTAACCAATAGCGGAAATGAACGATCGGTAACCAGTCGATCTTGCGTGTGACATATCCAACTGTCGCTTTTCCAGCCGCCAGAAGAATTGGGTACGTAAACCAGGGCAGGTACCTTCCTGTCGTGCCAGACGCCTCTCGACAGTTGATTGCCGATCGCTATCGGCTGGTCCGTCCGCTCGGCCAGGGCGGGATGGGCCGCGTGTGGCAGGCCCGCGACGAGATGCTGCAGCGCGACGTCGCCATCAAGGAGTTGGTGGCACCGCCCGGCCTGCGCGACGACGAACGTCGGGAGATGCGCGAACGGTCCATGCGTGAGGCGCGGGCCGTCGCCCGTCTGGGCCACCCCAATGTGGTACGCGTCTTCGACGTGCTGCATTCCGGCGGCGACCCCTGGATCGTGATGGAGCTCGTGCCGTCCCGGTCCCTGCAACAGGTGCTCGAAGCTGAGGGGTCGATGTCGGCGGACCGCGCCGCCCGGATCGGGCTGGGCATCCTGGGCGCGCTGCGGGCCGCCCACCGCGCCGGTGTGCTGCACCGGGACGTCAAGCCGGCCAACGTGCTGCTCGCCGACGACGGCAGGGTGGTGCTGACCGACTTCGGTCTGGCCACCCTCCCCGGCGACCCACGGATGACCCAGACCGGAATGGTGCTCGGCTCGCCGGCGTTCCTCGCACCCGAGCGGGCCACCGACGGCGACGTGGGGCCGGCGGCCGATCTGTGGTCGCTGGGCGCCACCCTCTACGCGGCCGTCGAGGGACGTACCCCGTACCACCGCTCGTCTCCGATCGCCACGCTGGCGGCCCTGGCCACCGAGCCACCACCGCCGGCGCGACGGGCGGGTCCGCTGACCCCACTCCTGGAGGGACTGCTGCGCCGGGAGCCGGGTCAACGGATCAGCGCCGAGGAGGCGGACCGGCTCCTGCGCCAGGCCGCCACCCCGGATGTGCCGGCGACTGAGGTGAGCGGGGCCGGCGGCGGACCGCTGACCCGGATCACCACCGCCACGGCCGACCTGCCCCGTCCGACGATCGTGCCCGAGTTCGTCCCCGCCGAACCCGGCCCGCCCGCGTCGCCGGCCGTTCCCGACGCCCCCGCGGCACCGACTGTCAATGCCGCGCGGGCTGCCCCAACGTCGCCCGCCGCGCCGGCTGCCCCAACGTCGCCCGCCGCGCGGGCCGCCCCAACGTCGCCCGCCGTCGCTGCCGCGCCCATGTCGCCGGCGGTGCCCCCGTCACCCGCTGCCGCCCCGGTGCCCGGGAAGGGTCGTCAGCGTCGGGCGCGGCTGATCGGGTCGATCGGGGCCGCCGTGCTGCTGGTCGTCCTGCTGGTGGCCGCGTCAGTGCTCAAGGGCGGGCTGTTCGGTGACCCGGGTGCCGACGACGTGGCGGCGCCGGACGTGCACCCGTCGCCGGTCGTCGAGACGCCGGTGTCCAGGGTGCTGCCACCGGCGCCGGCGGGTTGGCGCTACTACCGTGACGATCCGCGCTTCCTCGTACCGGTGCCGGACGGCTGGCAGGCCCGGCGCGACGGTGAGCGCGCCGTGTTCCGCGAGCCGGACGGCAGTCGCGTGCTCGTCGTCGACGAACTCCGGTCCGTCCCCGCGGACCCGCTCGCGCAGCTGCGGGCGCGGGAGACGGCACAACGCGGCCGGTACGCCGAGTATCGGCAGGTCCGGCTCGACGCGCTGCGCTACCAACTGCGGGCCGCCGAGTGGGCGTGGACGTACACCGACCAGGACGGCACGCCGATGCACACGTCGAGCCGGGTGTTCGTCGGCCACAACGGCCACGCGTACTCGATCGACTGGACCACCTCGGCGGCCGAATGGTCCGCGAGCGAGGCCGTCCTCGCGCTGATCACGGATGGTTTCCAGGGCCTACCCGTCGCGGGTGCCCCGCCGTCGCGAGCCGCCAGCGCGCCGCCGTCGGCCAGTGCGCCGCCGCCGTCGCCGGGGACGGGCAGCGGAACGACCACCGCTCCGGGTAACCAGGCGCCGCCGTCCGCTCCGCCACCGTCTCCGACGAAGAGCAGCCCGCCCGCCGGCAAGCAGATCTCCAGCTTCGCCAGTGACCGCTGCATCGACATTCCGGAGGGCAACGCCTACGCCGGCGCGCGACCGCAGATCTGGGACTGTCGACGGACCGCCAAGCAACTGTGGACGTTCCCGTCGGACGGCACCGTCCGCTCGATGGGGATGTGCCTTGATGTCGCCGGCCACTCCACCCAGGACGGGGCGCACGTCATCCTGGCCGAGTGCTCCGGCGCGTCGTCGCAGAGGTTCACCCTCAACAAGGCGTACGACCTGGTGAACACCAAGGCGGACAGGTGCGTCGACGTGGTCGACTCGAACCCGGACAACGGCGCCCGGTTGCAGATCTGGCAGTGCACCGGCAACGCCAACCAGAAGTGGCGGGCCAGCTGAGCGCTGACGGCGGGGGCGCCGGTGGTTACGGTCGTGGATGCCACGCCTTCCCGACCGTCCGAGGAGTGATCGCATGCCCCCCTCTCCGTCCCGGCTCTTCGCGGAGATAGCGACGGCCGAACGACCGGCCGAGACCAGAGTCGTCATGCGACGTGCGGTGGTGCTCGGTGGCAGCATGGCCGGGCTGCTGGCCGCCCGGGTGCTCAGCGATCACGCCGAGGAGGTGCTGATCGTCGAACGGGACCCGTCCGACGTCGACGCCGGGCCACGGCCGGGGGTGCCGCAGGGCAGTCAGGTGCACGCGTTGCTGCCCGCCGGTCAGGTCCAGTTGGAGCGTTGGTTCCCCGGCATCGCCGACGAGGCGCTCGCGCTCGGCGCTCCGCCGCCGCCGCGCGACCCGGGCACGGCGAAGGTCTTCGTGAACGGCATGTTGGGCCTGCCACCCGCGGCGACCGGCACCGGGCCGGCGCTGATCACCACGCGTCCGTTCCTGGAGGCGCTGGTCCGGCGGCGCACCCTCGCCGTCGACAACATCCGGATGGTGTACGGCCGGGCGGAGGGCCTGCTCTTCGACGAGCGGCGGGTCACCGGCGTCCGGTACGTGCCCGAGGGCGGCACCGAGCCCGTCGTCGAGGCGGCCGACCTGGTGGTCGACGCGATGGGACGGTCCAGCCGGTTGAGCGACTGGCTGGCCGAGCACGGGTGGCCGCGTCCGCCCATGCAGCGCATGCCAATCAAACTGAACTACGCCACGGCGCTCTTCAGGCGCGACGAGAAGGTCAGCGACGCGTGGGTGGCGGTCTTCCACACCATGGCGGGCAGGGGGCGTACCGCCCGGATCGGTGGCATCAACTCGGTCGAGGGGGACCGCTGGATCATGCTGGTGGCCGGCTACGACGGTGACCGGCCCAGCCGCGACGTCGCCGACTTCACCGCCCGCTGCCGGGAGCACTACCCACAGATGTTCGGTGACATCGCCGAACACGGGGAGATGCTCGGCGGGGTGGTCACGTACCACCAGGCCGACAGCCGACGCCGCGACTTCCACAAGCTCGACCGCCTCCCCGCCGGGCTGGTCGCCGCGGGCGACGCGGTCGCGTCCTTCAATCCGGTGTACGGCCAGGGCATGACCTCCGCGACGCTGCACGCCTCCTGCCTGTCCAGGTACCTGCGATCCGGGCCGAGGCCGCACGACGAGCCGGCGCGGGCGTACTTCGACCAGGTCCGGGTGGTGGTCGACGCGGCCTGGCAGATCTCCACCACCGCCGACATCGAGCTGCCGCACGTCGACGGGCCGTACCCGCCCGGCTACAAGGTCACCAAGTGGTTCGGGGACCTGCTCTTCCGGGCGTCGCTGACCGACCCGGTGCTCAACGCCCGGCTGGGTCGGGTCACCACCATGCTCGACCATCCGGCCGCCCTGAGCCGCCCCGGCACCCTGTTGCGGGCTCTCCGGCTCGGTCTGCTGGGCAGCTCCCGGCGATGATTCGCCGGTAACCCGCCGCCCGTGGCGGGGCGCGGTGGAGAATGGTGGGCCGGGGAGGGCTGCTGCGACGGACCGGGGGAGCGGTAGTGCTCGGAACCAGCCTCCTTGGCCGGCTTCGCCGCCGTGACCCGGGTGACGTCATCCTGCGACGCGCGGCACGACTGACGCTCGTCGCGTCGGTCGTCTTCTTCGGCTGCCGCTACGGTGCGGGCAACTCCACCCTCGCCACGTACGGGTTGTTCGGCACGATCGCCGCCGGGTCGTTCGCGAAGCTGCCGGGTCCGGCGCCGCAGCGGGCGCGGATCCTCGTGCTGTCACTACCGGTGGTGTGGGCGCTGATCGCGGTGGGCTCGTTCCTGGCGTGGAGCACGTGGGCGGCCGCCGGCGGCATGCTCGTCGTCGGGTTCGTGGTGGCGTTCGCCGGGGTCGGCAACCCGCGCCTGGTGGGGTTGGCGAGCGCGTTCCAGCTCTTCTACATCCTGGCGTCGTTCCCGCCGTACCAGCCGGGCACCCTGCCGGCCCGACTCGGCGGGGTGACGCTCGCCGTCGTGCTGCTCGCCGCGGCGGAGGTCGTCCTCTGGCCCGACCCGGTGCCGGTCTCCTACCGGCAGCGCCTCGCCGCGGCGGCGGACGGCCTCGCCGCCTTCCTCGACGACACCGCCGCCACGTTGGCCGACCCGCACACCGCCGGGGCCGACCGGGACACGCGGCGCGCGCGGGCGTACGACGCGATGGCGGCGATCGAGCTGGGCCGTACCCCCGCGACGTGGGCGCCCACCGCGGCGGGCGCGCAGGACCGGGCGTTGCGGATCTGCGCCGCCGCGCTGCGGGAGGCGCTCGTCGAGGCGGACCGGCTGGCGGCGGACGCCCCGCCGGAGCCGATTCCGGACCTGGCGGCGGCGCGTCTGCTGCGCTCGTGCGCGGAGACGACCCGCGTCGCCGGTCGGAGCCTGTCGCCGGGTGCGCCGGCGGTGACCCTCGCCGACCTGGACGTCGCGGTCGCACGGGCCGAGGCGGCGTACCCCGTGGGAGCGGGCGGCGTCCGCGACACGCCGGACGTGCAGCGGTTGTGCCGCGACGCCACGGCGCTGGCCCTCGCCGACCAGGTGCGGGTCTTCGCCGTCGGTTGCCGGGTGGCCGCCGGGGCGCGGCTCGACGACCCGCACGCCTCCTCGGGGCTGTTCGAGTACGCCCGGCACAGCCCGTGGACGCTGTACTGGTGGCAGTTCCGCTCCCACCTGGCGCCGCGCTCGGCCCACCTGCACAGCTCACTGCGGCTGGCCGTGGCCCTGGCCATCGCCCGGGTGGCGGCCGGGGTGTTGCACCTGAACCACGGCTTCTGGGTGCTGCTGGCCACCCTCACGGTCCTGCGCACCTCGGCCGCCGACACCCGCACCGAACTGCGGCCGGCCGTGCTGGGCACGATCATCGGGGCGGTTGTCAGCGGCGGGGTGATGCTCGTCGTCGACGAACCGGTCGTCTACGCCGTCGTCCTTCCGATCACCCTGCTGCTGGCCCTGGGGGTTGGCCGCCTGCTCGGTCCGGTGTGGCAGCAGGCGCTGTTCACGGTCCTGCTGACTGTCGTCTTCGCCCAACTCGGCCCGGAAGGCTGGCGGCTCGCCGAGGCCCGCCTCGTCGACGTGCTGCTCGGTACGGTGATCGGCGTGCTCGCCGGGGTGGCGATGTGGCCGCGCGGCGCGGGCCACGACCTGCGGCACAACGCCGCCCGCTACCTGGCGGTCAACGCTGACGCCGTCGATCAGACGGTCCAGGCGGTGCTCGGCGCTTCGCCGCCACCCGACGCCGCGCTCGACCGGGTCCGCCGCCGGATGGTCCTGGTCGACGCGTCGTACTGGCAGTACCACTCCGAGCGGCACGATCCACGCCGGCCGCAGGTGAACTGGGGTGCCGTCCTGAGCGCCGGGCACCACGTCCTGCCCGGCGCACAGTCGCTGCTGCGCCGCAACCCGCCCGGCTGCCTCGCCGGCTGGCCCGAGGCGGCGGCGCTGCTGGCGGACTCCGCCGGCCGCCTGCGCTCGGCGTACGACACCCTCGCCGACGAGGTCGCCCACGGCCGGACAGCGGGCCCGGCACCGGTCTCGATGACCTGTGTCGACCAGCTGGACCGGATCCGTCCGCTGCTGCGCGGGGCCGACCTGCAGTCCGTCCGGCACCTGGTGGAGGTCGATCGGTGGCTCGCCGCTCTCGCCGACAGCCTCAGCCACATCCAGCGGCCCACCGCCGACGAGTCGGCCGGACGCCGCCGGGAGCCGTGAGGCCGCGGGTCGCGGATTGGCAGTCCCCGTCGCGCCGGGCTCGACATAGCGTCGAGGCATGGAGATCGAGCAGGCGCAGAAGCTGTGGCAGCCGGAGCCGGGCTGGTTGAACACCGCCAGCTACGGGCTGCCGCCGGAGCCGGCGTGGGCGGCGATGCAGGAGGCCCTTACCGCCTGGCGGGTTGGTCGTACGTCGTGGGAGGGCTGGGGCGAGTCGACGCACCGGGCCCGGGTAGCGTTCGCCGGCCTGATCGGGGTGCCGGTCGGTGACGTGGCGGTCGGCGCGGCCGTGTCCCAACTCCTCGCGCCGGTCGCGGCGGCGCTACCGGCCGGTGCCACGGTGGTGGTCCCCGAGGTCGAGTTCACCTCGAATCTCTTCCCCTGGCTGGTGCAGCGGGAGCGGGGTGTCACGGTCCGTACGGTGCCGCTGGAGTCGCTGGTCGACGCCATCGACGCCGACACCGACCTGGTCGCGTTCAGCCTGGTGCAGTCGGCCGACGGGGCGGTCGCGGCGTACGACGAGATCGTGGCCGCGGCCCGCGCGCACGACGCGCTGGTGGCGGTGGACGCGACGCAGGCGTGCGGGTGGTTGCCGTTCGACGGCAGCCGGGCCGACGTGGTGGCGGTGGGCGGCTACAAGTGGCTGATGAATCCGCGGGGGACCGGGTTCGCCTATCTGGCGCCCGCGCTGCGGGAGCGGCTGCGCCCCGACGCCGCCGGCTGGTACGCGGGCGGCGACCCGCACGCCTCCTACTACGGTCCGCCGCTGCGGTTGGCCGACGACGCCCGCCGGTTCGACATCTCACCGGCCTGGTTCAGCTGGGTCGGCGCGGCGCCCGCCCTGGAGGTGGTCGCCGAGATCGGCGTGTCGGCGATCGGGGCGCACAACGTGGCACTGGCCAACCGGTTCCTGACCGGGTTGGGTCGGCCACCGGGGGAGAGCGCCATCGTCAGCGTGGACGTGCCCGACGCGCAGCAGCGCCTCGCGGCGGCCGGCATCCGGGCGGCGGTGCGCGCCGGCCGGGTCCGGGCCTCCTTCCACATCTACTCCACCGAGGCCGATGTGGACGCCGCGCTGACGGCGTTGACCGGCTGAAATCCGCCGCCGGGGACGACCGGGCGCGCACCCGGCCGTCCCCGACGGCGTACGGCATCCGGCTCAGGCCAGGTGGCCGCCGATCTTCGTGTAGCCGCGCAGCAGGTCTCGGGAGATGATCAACCGTTGCATCTCGTCGGTGCCCTCGAAGATCCGGTAGAGCCGGACCTGCCGGTACCAGCGTTCGATCGGCAGCTCCCGGGTGTAGCCCATGCCGCCGTGGATCTGAAGCACCCGGTCGACCACCCGGTTGACCATGCCGGCGCCGTAGAGCTTGCCCATCGACGAGGCGTGCCGGGGGTCCAGCCCTTGGTCGACCGTCCACGCGGAGCGCAGCACCAGCCAGCGTGCCGCCTCCAACTCGGTCTCCGAGTCGGCGATCATCCACTGGATGGCCTGGTTGGTGCCGATCGTCGCGCCGAACGTCTCCCGGGTGTTGGCGTAGTCGATGGCCATCTGCAGGACCCGCTCGGCGATGCCGATGGCGTGCGACGGGATGGTGTAGCGGCCCTTGCCGATCCACTCCATGCCGAGCGTGAAGCCCTGCCCGATCTCGCCGAGGATGTTGCGGTGCGGCACGCGGACGCCCTCAAAGATCAGCGACGCCGGCCCGCCCTCGCCCATCGTCTGGATGAACTCCGAACGCCAGCCCATCGACCGGTCCACCAGGAACGCCGTGGCGCCGCCGTTGCGGGCGCCCTTCTCCCGGTCGGTCACCGCGACCACGATGGCGAAGTCGGCGTCGTGGCCGCCGGTGATGAAGGTCTTCTCGCCGTCGAGGATCCAGTCGTCGCCGTCACGGCGGGCGGACAGCCGAATATTGGCCGCGTCCGAACCGGCGCCCGGTTCGGTGATCGCGAAGCAGGAGCGGCGCTCACCCTCGATGGTCGGGATGAGGAACTCCCGCTTCTGCTCCTCGGTGGCGTGGAACAGGATGTTGTCCGCCTCGCCGCCGAAGCGGAACGGCACGAACGTGCGGCCCAGTTCGGTCCAGATCAACGACTGGAGGACGGCCGGCAGGTTCATCCCCCCGTACTCTTCCGGTGTGGCCAGGCCCCAGAAGCCGAACTTGCGCGCCTTGAGTTGCAGTTCCCGCACCTCGGAGTGGTCCAGGCCCGGCTGGTGCGCCCGTTCCCGGCGGAGCACCTCCGCCTCCAGGGGCATCACCTCGCGGGTGATGAACGCGCGCACGGTGTCTCGGACGGCGCGTTCCTCGTCGGACAGTGCGAAGTCCACGGTTCCCCCTCGGTCGGCGTGGCGGTGCGCCGCTGCGGGACGCAGCGGTCACACCTAAACTAGCGGTGTAAGTTTTCATTCGTCCAGACCCCACGACCCGAGACCCTCAAGGAGTGCAGTGCCCCGACCCCGCCAGCCCCGGCTCACCCGGCAGCTGATCGTCGAGAGCGCCACCGCGCTCATCGACGCCGAGGGCCTGCCCGCCTTCTCCACCCGCCGGCTCGCCGCCGAACTGGGCGTCCGCGGGCCGTCGCTCTACAACCACTTCGCCACCAAGGACGAGATCCTCGACGCGGTCGCCGACACGGTCACCGGTGCTGTCGACACCAGCGGCTTCGTCAGCCGGGACTGGGTCACCGCGCTGCGCGACTGGGCCTGGTCGTACCGGCGGGCGCTCACCGCGCACCCGAACATCGTGCCCTACCTGGCGCAGGGGCCGGGTCGTCGCCCGGCCGCCCTCGCCATGGCCGACGCCGTCTACGGCGGCCTGGTCCGGGCCGGCTGGCCGCCGGCCCGCGCCACCCACATCGGCGCGGCGTTGCGCTACTTCGTGGCCGGGTCGGCGCTCGGCTCGTTCGCCCGCGGTTTCGTCGAGGACCCGGAGTTGTACGCGGCGCACTACCCGCACCTGCGCCAGGCGCACCGGCTCGCCGAGCATCAGCAGAGCGTCGACGAGGGCGCCTTCGCCCTGGGCCTGGACGCCCTGCTGCACGGGCTGGCCGCCGAGTACGCCCGCACCGTCGACCCGGTGGAGTCCGCCGGGCCCACCGGGTAGCGTCCAAACTCCCAGCGCTAGTTTCATCGCCCATCGCCCACCCTCGAAGGGACGACATGGACCTCGCCGCCGCCCCGCCGTCGCAGTTGCCCGACCCCCTGCGCCTGCGGCGCCACCTGCACGTCGACGGGGAGTGGACGTCGCCCGCCGGCACCGACCTGATCGACGTGGAGAACCCGAGCACCGGGGAGCTGATCGGGCAGGTGCCGGCCGGCACCCCGGCCGACGTGGACCGCGCCGTGGCCGCGGCCCGCGCCGCGTTTCCCGGCTGGTCGGCCGCCGCCCCCGCGCAGCGCTC
>NZ_JAGPXZ010001226.1:0-1089 GCF_018070305.1 Micromonospora sp. M51
GGTCCGGAGGCCGCCGCGGCGGTCGACGAACTGCTGGCCGAGCCGTTCGGCAACTGGCACGTCGAGACGGCCGACGCGACGCTCCAGCTGCGGGTGACCAAGTCCGGCGAGGCGCAGGTGCACCGGGCCGCGACGTCCCGCCCGGCGGCGACGCCGACCGGAAACGACCGGACGAAGGAGTACCTGCTCGACCCCGGTGATCCCATCTTCGCCGAGATCGGCGGCTCGGCGGCCAAGCGCCGTCAGGTGGACGCGTTCCTGCGGGCCCTGGCCGCGACCCTGCCCGACGACCTGACCGGTCCGCTACGGGTGGTCGATCTGGGCTGCGGCAACGCCTACCTGACGTTCGCCGCGTACCGCTACCTGACGAGTCGAGGGCTCGGCGTCCAACTGGTCGGCGTGGACGTCCGCGAGGACCAGCGGCGGCGCAACACCGAGTTGGCGCAGCGGCTCGGCTGGGCCGACCAGGTCAGCTTCGTGGCCGGGACGATCGCCGACGCCGTCGTCGACCCCGCCCCCGACCTGGTGCTGGCACTGCACGCCTGTGACACCGCCACCGACGAGGCGTTGGCCCGCGCGGTGCGCTGGGAGGCCCGTTGGGTGCTGGCCGCGCCGTGCTGCCACCACGATCTGGCGAAGCAGCTGCGCGCCCACCCCGCCCCGGCCCCGTACGAGCTGCTGACCCGGCAGGGCATCCTGCGCGAGCGGTTCGCCGACGTGCTCACCGACGCCCTGCGCGCCGGGCTGCTGCGGCTGCACGGATACCGGACCGAGGTGGTGGAGTTCGTGGACTCGCAGCACACGCCCCGCAACCTGCTGATCCGCGCGCGCCGTACCGGTGCCGGGGCGACCGGGGCGCAGCGCGCGGAGTACCGCGAGCTGGTGGACCAGTGGCAGGTCGTCCCCCGACTGGAGACCCTGCTGGCCGCCGACGAGGCGTCCGGCTCCTAACGCCGGCCCGGCTCGCTAACGCCGACGGTCCCGGCCACCGTCACGCTCGCCGGCACCACGGTCGTGGACCGACACCCGGTCGGCGCCGGGCCGACGGGCGCTCCGCTCCCCGTCGCCCGGCGCGATCGGGAATGGTAC
>NZ_JAGPXZ010001227.1:0-1089 GCF_018070305.1 Micromonospora sp. M51
GAGTTGGCCGGTGTGCCGGTCGAGCGGGTGGGCGCGGCGTTCCACTACGTCCGGCACGGGGTGACCGTACGGCCCGCCGACCTGCTGGATGTGGCGGGCCTCACGGCCATGATCGCCCAGTTGCCCGAGGATTCTGCCCAACATTGACCACTGCGGGGAAAACCGTGGTAGGTTGACCGGGTTGCAGTTTTGGTTACCAGAGACTCTGTGTGCGCCTGGCGGGATTGTGGCCCCAGGCGCTCTTTGTTGTGTCCGGAGTTCTCCGGGCGGGGCGACCAGAAGCGACAGGCGATTCGCGCATCCCCGCGCGGAGCGCTCCTCTTCGGGCGTGCAACAAGTGCGCGTCCGACGTTCCGTCAAGGAGACGAAACACATGGCTATTGGCACCGTGAAGTGGTTCAACGCTGACAAGGGCTTCGGCTTCATCACCCCGGACGGCGGCGGCGCTGACGTCTTCGCCCACTTCTCGGCGATCCAGTCCTCCGGCTACCGGAGCCTGGACGAGAACCAGCGGGTCGAGTTCGAGGTGACCCAGGGCCAGAAGGGCCCGCAGGCGGAGAACATCCGCCCGCTCTGATCTTCGGATCGGTCAGCATTACCTGTCGCGCCCTCCGGGTGTGACGGTGACGGGACCGGCCCGCCCCGCCGCCGCCTGCGTCCGCAGGCGGCGGCCCGGCGGCGGGCCGGCCTGTACTCCCTTCGGTTCGTGCTTGTGAGTCCTGGCGGTCTCTTTCCGCTGGTTGACAGCGCCGACTTCGGCGCCCTCCCTCGACACGTGCCGCGTCGAGGAAGGCTTCCGCATGACCACAGTTATTCCCACTTTCGCCCATACCGGTCTGGCGCCGGCGCTGCTCACCGCGCTGACCGCGCAGGGCCTCACCGAGCCGTTCCCGATCCAGTCGGCGACGCTGCCCGACTCGCTCGCCGGCCGGGACGTGCTGGGAAGGGGCCGTACCGGCTCCGGCAAGACCCTCGCCTTCGGGCTTCCCCTGCTGTCGCGCACCGCCGGCCGTCAGGCCCGGCCGGGTCGCCCGCTGGCCCTGGTGCTGGTGCCGACCCGCGAACTGGCCCAGCAGGTCACCACCGCCC
>NZ_JAGPXZ010001228.1:0-1083 GCF_018070305.1 Micromonospora sp. M51
GACCCGACCTGGCTGAGCGCGCCGATCCCCGCCCCGCCGCACGGGCTCTGGCCCTGGGCGTCCACCCAGGGGTGGTAGTGGTCGGAGATCCACAGCGCCTCGAAGCCGGCCCGTTCGGCACCGCGCGCCTGCTCCAGCAACTCGGCTGGCGTGAACTCCTCACTGGACAGAAAGTATCCGATCTTCATGGCTTACCCCTTCGGCGCGCGGACTGCTGATGGGCAGAGCCGTACCCCGGTGGGGCCGGGTCACACCGGTGCTCGCCGTGGACCGGGTCAGCGTCGACCGAACATCGCCCGGATCGCGGCGAGCAGCAGCAGAGCGCCGACCACCAGGCCGAGCAGGCGTACGCCGGGGATGTCGGCCGGGCTCGTCGCGTCGGCCAGCGGGACGGGATCCATCCCCGCACTCTCCCCGGGGAGCGGGCCGCCAGGCAACTGTAAGGTTTATTGACTATTGAATCGCTCAGTGTGACCATGGCAGGACCGCCTGCCGGTGGCGGTGCGCCGAGGGCGCGTGAGAGATGGGGTACGGGGGCCGCATGAGCGAGCGCAACCAGCGGGTCGACGGGGGCGCACCGTCGTCGGCGATCGACGCGATCTGCATCGGTGGCGAACGGGCCGACGAGCAGGCCGCCCGCGAGCTGCGCGACGCCATCGTGGCCGCCGTTATCTCCGGCGAGTTGCCCGAGGAACGGCTCGCCGAGGCCGCCAAGCGCGTCGGTCAACTCGCCGCCTGGACGGTGGCCGCCCGCAGCGCCGGCTCGGCCGCGGCGCGCGCCGCCGACGTCGGGCTGGTCGCCGCCCGCCGGGCCGTCCGGGTCACCGCCGCCCCGGGCGCGACGGGCGCGCTGCCACTGACCAGCGCCGCACACGTCGTCGAGTTCGAGCCGCTGCGCAACATCGCCATCGGCGCCGAGACCCCCTGGGGCATCGGCGGGCCGCTGGGCGAGCTGCTGCCCGGCACCAGCACCGTCCGCTACGCCGAACCCGACGTGCCGGCGGACCCGGGCGCCGGGGCGGGCACCCGCCCGCTGGTCCTGGTCGTCCGGGACCTGCACCGCCACGACTGGATGCGCGCCGC
>NZ_JAGPXZ010001229.1:0-1075 GCF_018070305.1 Micromonospora sp. M51
CCACCACCGCGTGCGCGTCGCTCATGCCGATCCTCCTTCTACACCTGTAGAAGGAGGATACTACCTGCGGAACACGGGAGAGGGGGACCGCCATGACGGCGCGGGCGAACCGGGTCGCGACGCTGACCGACGCCGCCATCGAACTGATCGCCGACGGCGGCATGCGAGCCCTCACCCACCGGGCGGTCGACGGACGCGCCGGCGTGCCGCCGGGCACCACCTCCGCGTACCTGCGGACCCGCCAGGCGCTGATCGAGGCCGTGGTGGGACGGCTCGCCGAACGGGACCGGGCCGACCTGGCCGCGTACGACCTGCCGACCGACCCGCCGCCCCCGACACCGGCTCCCCGGCTCGACAGTGGCGACCTCGACGCGCTCGCCGCCGGAGTCGCCGAGGTGCTCGACCGCTGGTTGAGCACCGGGCGCAGTCGAAGCCTGGCCCGCTACGCCTGCCTGCTGGAGGCGGTGCACCGGCCTGAGCTGCGCAGCATCCTGCAGCACGGCACCGGCCTGCGGGTGCAGGCCCGGGACCTGCTGACCCGGGCCGGGGCGACCGACCCCGACCGGCAGGGCGACCAGTTCGTGGCGTTCGTGGACGGGCTGCTCTTCGATCGGCTGGCCGGCGCGGGCGCGCTCACCGCCCCGCCGCCGGGTAGCGCGGCCAGCCGCGCCGACCTGAGCGCCGCCGTCCGGACACTGCTGCGCGCCCTCACCGGGACCTGACCCGACCGGCCTGCCGGCAGTCGAGCCCCGAAGCGGGCCTGGTGGGTGGGCCTGCCTGGTGGGTGGGACTGCCTGGTGGGCGGACCTGCCGGTGGCGGGCCTGGCGGGTCCGTCGAGAACGTGGGCGCGCTGGCACCGGGCGGGGCGCGGCGGCAGTCCCGGTGAGCAGGCCCGACGGGTGATGGGAGACGGTCATCTCGGAATACCGTGGGCCGTCGACGTGGTGCCGTGGGTGGGCCCTTTGGAGCTGAATCGTTGACGACATCGAGCCAGATCGCTCGCGATATCGATCCGGATCGTCTTGCGGCTCGGACCAGGTCAGCTTCCGACATCGGGCCGGCTCAGCTTGCACC
>NZ_JAGPXZ010001230.1:0-1075 GCF_018070305.1 Micromonospora sp. M51
GCGGCTCGACCAGGCCGAGTTGCTCCCCCTCCCCGCCGGGGCCGTCGGCCCCGAGGACGTCCTGGTCGACGGCGGCGGGCGGGTGATCAGTGGTGACGAGGACGGTCGGCTCTGGTGGTGGCCGGTCGACGCGCGCGCCGGCACCCGACCCCACCTGCTGGCCGAGACCGGTGGCCGTCCGCTCGGCATCGAGCTGGACCCGTCCGGCGAGGCCCTGGTGGTCTGTGACGCGTACCGCGGGTTGCTGCGGGTCACGCCGGACGGCGCGGTACGCGAACTCACCGGAACGGCACCGCCGGTGCACCTGGCCAACAACGCGACGGTGGGCCGGGACGGCACCATCTACTTCACCGACAGCTCCGACCGGTTTCCGGTTTCGCACTGGAAGCGGGACCTGCTGGAGCACCGCCCCAACGGTCGGGTGCTGGCCCACCAGCCGGGCAGCGGCCGCACCGAGGTGGTGACCGACGGGCTGTACTTCCCCAACGGGATCGCGCTGACCCCGGACGAGTCGGCGCTGATGGTCGTGGAGACCAGCACCCACCGGCTGCTGCGCGTCGAGCTGAGCGGCGGCGTGCGGGTCCTCGCCGACCTGCCCGCGTACCCGGACAATCTCGCCTCGGTGGGTGACGGGACGTACTGGATCGCGCTGCCCAGCCCTCGGGTGCCGATCGCCGAGCGGCTGCTGCCCCATCCGCGGCTACGGCAGATCGCCGCTCTGCTGCCCGACGCCCTGCAACCGCAGCCCCGCCGCTACGGGCTGGTCGCGCTCGTCGACGGCGCGGGCGCGGTCTGCCGGACGCTGCACGGCCCGAGCGGGCACTACTCGATGATCACCGGGGTACGCCAGCACGGCGACCAGCTCTGGCTGGGCAGCCTGACCGGGTCCGCGGTGGCCCGCGTACCCCTGAGGTGATGGCCGACAGGGCCGGCCCGCCATGGTGGCGGGCCGGCCCTGTGCTGCCGATCGGTGACTCAGCGACCGCTGACCGAGGGCGCCGGTGCGGGCGATCCGCCGGCCACCGCGCCCGGGTGCGCCGGGGCGACCGGCGCGGGCTTGAGGCCCGGCGGCCCC
>NZ_JAGPXZ010001231.1:0-1070 GCF_018070305.1 Micromonospora sp. M51
GCACAGGGATCCTCCTGGACTGGTGGTGCCAGAAAGACCGGAGTCTATGGACGGCAACGCCCGATGTCGATCCGTCAGGGCAACCGGCGGCGACGCCGCCACAGCAGACCGCCCATCAACGCCACCACCGTCGCGCCGCTGAGCGCGGTCACCGACCAGAGCCACCCCGCGTCGCTACGCGCCGGTCCGCTGGCCGCCGCCGGCCGGGGCGCGCCGGGTGCCGCCAGCGCGGACGGCGCCGCCGACGGGGTGGCGGTCAGCTCGCCGGGCTCGACCAACCGGCCCACCGCGGCGTCGCGGGGCAGCGTGAAGCCCCAGTCCAGCAGGGCGGCACCCTGCTCCCAGCCGCGAGCCGGCGTCGACTCGGCGCCCAGCAGGGTCACCACCAGCCGCCGCCCGCCGCGTTCCGCCGCCCCCACATAGGTGTGCCGGGCCAGGTCGGTGAAGCCGGTCTTGCCGCCGAGCGCCCCCGGGTACCGGTAGATGAGCTGGTTCTCGTTCTGGATCTCGAAGCCCTTGGTACGTTGCGCCGGCTGGGCCGGTATCGACGTCTGCTCGGTCAACGCGTACCGGCGGAAGGTCGGCTGGGCGAAGCAGGCCCTTGCGATCAACGCCAGGTCGTACGCGCTGGTGAACTGCCCCCTGCCGTCCAGCCCGGACGGGGTGACCGCGTGCGTCTGCAACGCGCCGAGGTGGTGCGCCTGCTCGTTCATGGCGCGGACACCGGCGGCGCTGTCCGTCCCGCTGCCCAGTCGGGCCAGCGCGTTGGCGGCCTCGTTGCCGGAGTTCAGCAGCAACCCGAGCCAGATGGTCTCGACGGTGTACCGGCCGCCCGCGACCAGGCCCACGGCCGAGGAGCCGGGTTCGATGTCCATGTCCGCCTCGGTGACGGTGACCAGCTGCTTCGGGTCGAGCTTCGGCAGCATGGTGGCCGCCAGCAGCAGCTTCTGCACGCTCGCCGGCGTGCCGTACTCGTGCGGGCCGCAGCCGCCGAGCACCTGGCCGCTGTCCAGGTCGGCGACCAGCCACGACGTGGCGGTGATCTTCGGCGGCGCGGCGACGCCGGCCGG
>NZ_JAGPXZ010001232.1:0-1069 GCF_018070305.1 Micromonospora sp. M51
GCTACCGCTACCCGCACGACGACCAGGTAGAGCGAGAGCAGGAGTAGTCCGATGAGCACCAGGGTGTTCCAGTTGAACAGGTCGGGTGCGCCGAAGTTGGTGTCGAGCAGGTCGAGCAGCAGGGCAAAGCCAAAGACGATGGCCGCGAGAATGGCGAGCATGTCGGTCCTCCGGTGGGGGTTCCCAGTAGGTCGGCGCGTGATGTACCCAATCGGTCGACTCGCCAATCTCCACGGTGGAGGTGGCTACCCCGCGCCGGCCCGGCGCGGACGTTCCACCCCCGGCCTCCTAGGCTGAACCGCATGATCATCGACGACCGGGGGCTCCAGGACCGGAGCGCCATCCTGGCCGCCGTCGGCCATCACCCGTTCGCCCGGCACGCGCTCCGGGGGGCCGTGCCGGCCCGCGCGTACCGGCGCGCTGGCGCCGTGCTGTGGCTGGTCCCGCCCGAGCTCGGACCGGTCGGCTGCGCGATCGGCCCGGCCGAACCGGCGCTGGAGATCTGTGTCGCGCTCGCCGCCGACGGGTTGCTCCAGCCCGGACAACGGCTGCACCTGCCGCGACACGATCGCGCTCTGCTGGCCGACCGGTTGGCGGTGGCCGAGCACAGCGACTGGGACTTCCACTGGACCGACGCGTCGCCGCCGACGCAGCCGGACGAGCAGTCGGTGGTACGCCTCACCGACGCCGACCAGCCGGCGCTGGTGGCGCTTGTCGAAGGGTCGTTCCCCAGCAGCACCTCCCGGCCGGGCGACCCACGGGTGGTCGACTGGTACGGCATCCGGGCCGGCGACCGGTTGGTGGCGTGCGGCGCGGACCGCAGCCAGGGTGACATCGGCTTCCTCGCCGGCCTGACCGTCGCCCCCGACCAACGAGGTCGAGGGCTGGGCGCGTCCCTGACCGCCGGGATGACCCGGGCGCTGCTGGGGCGCCACGACACAGTGGGGCTCGGCGTCTACACGCACAATGTCGGCGCGGCGCGGCTCTACCGTCGCCTCGGCTACACCAACACTCTTCCGCTCAGCTCGATCCGCCTCGCCTGACGGCAGTAAGGGGGCCCCTCGCGGAC
>NZ_JAGPXZ010001233.1:0-1064 GCF_018070305.1 Micromonospora sp. M51
GGTCGGCCCGATCCCGCGCAACCTGAGCAAGCGGCTCCTCGCGGGCGTCGAGCTGGAGGACGGGCCGGTCACTGTCGACTCGTTCAAGGTGGTCGGCACCCTGGGCAAGAGCGCCCAGGTGGAGCTGAGCCTGCACGAAGGGCGCAAGCACATCGTCCGGCGGTTGATGGACGAGGTCGGGCACCCGGTCACCCGTCTGGTGCGTACCTCCATCGGTCCGATCCGGTTGGGCGACCTGCGCACCGGGCGTCTGCGGCGCCTGACCAACGCGGAGGTCGCGGCCCTGTTCCACGCGGTGGGTGACTGACCCCCGAGTTCGGGGTACGGCAGCCGGTAGGCTCCACCGACGGCCGAGACGCGGTCGCCCGGGTGGCGTGGGTCGCCTCCGGCGGCGTCGCGCGCGGGTTCGCCAGACGACCCGGGCATGATTGATGACGATTGAACAACCGCTTGCGGCGCCAGCTCACCGGGCGATCCGTGAGGTACGGGCTGAGGAGGACACGGTGGAGGAAAACGTACGGTTCGGGCGATGTGTGGTCGCTGTGGATGGGCCGTCCGGTTCGGGGAAGTCAACCGTGTCGCGGCGGCTCGCCGCCGCCCTCGGTGCGCGCTACCTGGACACCGGGGCGATGTACCGGGCGATCACGTGGGCCGTGCTGCGCTCCGGCGTGGACCTCACCGACGCCGCGTCGGTGGCGAAGGTCGCCGGCGAGGTCGACCTGCGCATCGGCACCGACCCGCAGGGGTACGGCGTGACCGTCGACGGGGTCGGCGTGGACGCGGAGATCCGTGGCGCCGAGGTGACCGGAGCGGTCTCCGCCGTCGCCGCCGTACCGGCTGTTCGTGAGCTGCTCGTCGGCCGGCAGCGCGAGATGATCGCCAACGCCGGTCGGATGGTGGTCGAGGGCCGCGACATCGGCTCGGTCGTGGCCCCGGACGCCGACCTGAAGGTCTTCCTGACCGCGTCCGAGGCGGCCCGTGCGGCCCGGCGCAGCGCCGAGGACGCCGCCGACGTGGCGGCCACGGCCGCCGACCTGGCGCGGCGGGACCGCCTCGACTCGACC